>NZ_JBFULS010000026.1:0-68516 GCF_054049775.1 Methylobacterium sp. P5_C11
GAAATGGCGTCGGTCGTCTTAATCGGCGGCGACGTATACGTATCGGTACTTTTTCTGACTTGGTTTGCGGCCGGTCGCACCGACGGCATTGAGACGCTCGCGCTTCGGGTCGTCTCTCCCCGGGTCAGGTGGCCGATGGTGCTGGCGAAAGGCCGGTCGCTCAACACCTGACGGGGGTGGAGGCAGACGACGGCGCCTGAGCCTCGATCAACGGCTGGCTCCAATCCTGACACCGAGCGCCCCCGTTCCCGGACGTGCGACCGCGGATCTCCACCGCGCTCCGGTCGTGCACAGAGATGCGCGATCGGTCGTCAGCTGGTGCGATCGGGGGCCGATACCGGGTGGTCAGGTCACGGGCTCGAAACCCGAGTCGATCCCAGATCTGCGCGCAGCTTGAGTCCCACGATCCGGTTGCGCCGGGCCATTTCGAGGAGTGATTCGGCCGTTCTGGCATCGCCACGGGCGCGAAGCGCGTGGGCCGCCGACGCCATCTGGGTGGCCACGGTATCCGCCCAAGCGGCGGCGCGCGGTTCGTACGAGGAGAGAAGCATTCCGGCCATGGCTGTCACGATGCGAGGGCTCACACGGATCCTCCGGGTGACAGGTTAACGACATCTTAAGAGCCGCAGAGCGTCGCCCGCCACCGTCTCGCCCTCCCTCCATCATTTCCGGATGGGCAGCCGGCCGACCAACCATCCGGCCTCGTTCCGGACGAGCAGGGTCCAGGGCGGCCCCCGGCGGCACGCGGTGATCTCCTCGACCATCTCGGCGATGACGCTGCGCGCCTCGATCAGGGCTTCCTCGAGTCCCGAGGCCTCGACGCCTTCCCAATCTCGGATCGTCTCTTCGGCGCTTGCGATCTCAAAGTAAAAACGAGCCGCCAAGGCTCTCTCCTCGGTAAGAGGTCGATGCTGGTTCGGTGCTATTGTCCGGAGCCCGCGATACAAATGTTTATTGATGACGAAATAGAAATGTCAGTTGGCAATTGTGGTAGTTTGCTTGGACGATGCCCGGACAGATCCGTTCCGGCGGCCTGACGTAAGCCATTCGGAGAGGCCTCGGGGGCGCCCCTCTGATCGGAGGAGGGTGCGGGGCGGGCGGCCCTGTTCCGCCAGCCTCCGCCCGGCTTTCACGGCGCTGGACCGGATCCCGTGTGCCGGTCCTGGCGTGGGGGCGTCGACAGGGCTGTGCCCGAACAGGGGTCGTCGCCCGTGCCGCTGAAACGAGAGGGACCGCACCGGCTCGGCTGAACGGATCATTTGATCGCACGGCCTTACGACTTTCGGCGAACCTGACAGGTCCGGCTCCGCGTGCGAGCAGAGGGGGCGGTCGCAGTATGGATCGTGATGGGCGCGGTCGGTCCAAGATGCATCACTGGGTGATCAACGGCCGCTTCCTCTCTCAACCCCTCACGGGCGTGCAGCGCTACGCGCGCGAGATCGTGTGCACCCTCGATCGGATGCTGGCGGAGGGACATCCCGGGACGGAGAGGCTTCGTCTCGAACTGCTGATGCCGCCGGATGCCCGGGACACCCTCGACCTGCGCGCCATCTCCACCCGGACGGTGGGCCGCCGGACCGGCCATCTCTGGGAGCAGATCGATCTGCCGCGCCACGTACCGCACGGCCTGCTCAGCCTCGGGAATACCGGCCCCCTGGCGATCCGGCGGCAGATCCTGTGCCTCCACGACGTCAACACGCGCATCGTGCCCGAGAGCTACGCGCCGGCCTTCCGCCTGCTGTACCGGACGCTCGTGCCGGCCCTGTGTCGGCGCGTCGCCGCGCTGACGACGGTCTCACATTTCTCCGCGCAGATGATCGGTCATTACGGGATGCGGCCCGCCGCGCGGATCGCAGTCGTCCCCGACGGGCACGAGCACGTCGAAGCCTGGACCCGGCCGCAGGCCTCGGCGGCGCGAGACGGCGCTGATCGGAACACGATCGTGCTTCTGGGCTCTCAGGCGCGCCACAAGAACACGGCCCTCATCCTGGGCCTCGCCGACGCGCTCGCCGAGGACGGACTGTCGATCGCCGTGGTCGGGCAGGCCGTGCCCGGCATCTTCGGTGCGGTCGACGGCCGGCAACACGGGAATGTGCGCTGGCTCGGCAGGATCGACGACGCCGCGCTCGCCGCGCTCCTCAAGGACGCGCTCTGTCTGGCTTTCCCTTCGCTGACCGAAGGGTTCGGGCTACCGCCGCTCGAAGCGATGGTGCTCGGGTGCCCGGTGGTCGTCGCCAACACCGGCAGCCTTCCGGAGATCTGCGGGCCGGCCGCCCTCTACGCCGATCCGAACGAACCCCGGGAATGGCTCGCCGCGTTCCGGCGGCTGCGCGCCGATGCGGCCCTGCGCCGACACCTCTCCGGGGCCGGTCAGGAGCGCGTCAAGGCCTTCCGGTGGTCCGACTCGGCAGTCCGCTACCTCGACCTCATGGCCGTCGTGGACCGGATGCCGGCCGGCGTGGCTGCCCCGGAGACGCGGCCGACCTCGACGGCCCGGCTCAGTCCAGGTCCGGAGGGGCGCTGAGCCGCTCGCGGTTGAGGGCTCTCACATCCTCGAACGCCTGCAGGATCGCCCGATCGAAGCGCTCCACCGAGAAGCGCGCGGCGCTGGTCGCACAGAACTCCGGCAGGATCCGTCCCCGGCACGCGTCGAAGTGCTCCACCGCCGCGATGATCGCAGCCTCGGATTGCTCCCGGAACAGGAGGCCGGTCGGCCGCTCGCTGCTTCCGAGGGTGCGGACGATGTCGTTCGCGCCCCCGCGCTCGAAGGCGATGAGGGGCGTGCCACAGGCCTGGGCCTCGGCCATCGTGATCCCGAAATCCTCGCACCCGGCGAAGACCATCGCCTGCGCTTCGGCCATGACCCGAACGAACTGCTTCCGGGGCAGATGCCCTGCGAACGTGACGTTGGGGCCGGCGAGGGCACGCAGCGCCGCCAGGTCCGGCCCCTCGCCCACCACGACGAGGCGGCGCGACGGCATCGCGTTGAAGGCCCGCACGACCAGGTCGACGCGCTTGTAGGGCACCAGGAAGGAAGCCGTGACGAAGTAGTCATCCTTCGCTTCGACGAACGGGATGTCGTCGGTCGGGACCGGCGGATGCACGACCCGCGCATCGCGCCCGTAGATCCGGCGGATGCGGGATTGCACGTAGCGCGAGTTGGCGAGCATCAGGTCCGGGCCATGCGCGGTGCGCGTATCCCAGGTCCGCAACCCGTGGAGCATGTAGCGGATCGGAAGTCCGAGCGGACCGTAGCCGAGCTTCGCCTGCCCCAGATAGGAGAACTGCTCGTCCCAGGCATACCGGGCCGGGCTGTGGACGTAGCAGAGATGCGGCTGCTCCGGCCGTGTCAGGACACCGCGGGCGAACGCCGCCGAGGAGCTGACGACGACGTCGTAGGCCGTGACGTCGAACTGCTCGATCAGGAACGGGCAGGCGAAGAACAGGGCGCGGTAATAGCGCTCGATCCCCGGCAGCCCGTTCGCGACCGACGTGTGGAACGTCAGATCGGGGAAATGCTCGTTCTTCACGGCATCCGGCAGGAAATCGAACAGCGTGTAGACATTCCTGACATTCAGAAGTCCGGCGAGCCGGGCGGCGACGCGCTCGCCGCCGCGGAAGGCCGGACACCAATCGTGCACGAGGGCGACCTTCGCGGAGCCCGCGTCGTCGATCGGCAGCGGGACGCCGCGCACCGCCGCGACGGGCGGCTCGGCGACGGGCGGCTCGGCGACGGGCGGCTCCGCGATCAGGGGCTGGCGGGCCATGGGCGGTGTGAGAGCGTTTAACAGCTGAATTCTCCGGTTCTCACCGATTTCGACCGTGCATCCGCAGACCACATCTGACCGTGCACGATGAGAGCAGCGACAGAATAGCTGTTTGAACGACGTTGTCCGCCGCACACAGGCGGTAACACTGGATCTTCGGCATCCGCCCATTGTGCGCGCCGGAGGGTGGGCCGGCCTTCGGCGCGCTCGCAGGACGTACCGGAGGGGCGGGGCATCATCCGAAAGGAGGCGGACCGGCCCCTATCCGCCGCCGGTAGTGTCGCCGTGGGATTTCCGGAGGCCCTGGGCGCACATGCGACTCGTAGTGGTGATACCGACGGTCGGGCGCATCGGCGCGGTCGAGAGGCTGCTCGCACATCTCGAGTCGCAGAGCCGCCTGCCCGACGCGGTCATGATCTCAAGTCCGGATGCGAGCCATATCGGCACGGTCGAGGCGCGATCCTTTCCGGTCACGAGCGTCTACGGAAAACGCGGCCTGTGCGCGCAGCGCAATCAGGCGCTCGATCGGTGTCAGGAAAATTTCGACCTCATCACCTTCTTCGACGATGATTTCATTCCCGCCGACGACTATCTCGAGCGCGTCGAAGAACAGTTCGAGGAGAACGCCGATTTCGCCGTCGCCATGGGCAACGTCGTCAAGGATGGCGCGTGCAGCGCCGGCTTCAGCTTCGATGAAGGACTGGCGGAGCTTCGGGCCACGCGCGCGGCCGGGCCGGCGAAGGTGAAGGACCACTTCGGCGCCTACGGGTGCAACATGACGATACGGACCGCGCTGATCGGAACCTTGCGGTTCGACGAACGGCTGCCGCTCTATGGCTGGCAGGAAGACACCGATTTCACGAGCCAGCTTCGCCGCTACGGGCGCGTCGTCTCCGTCACGACGATCCTCGGTGTTCATTTGGGCGTGAAGGCAGGCCGCGTGAGCGGCTACCGCCTCGGCTACTCGCAGGTGGCCAACCCCTTCTACCTCGTCCGCAAGGGAACAATGCCGCTGCCCTACGCGCTCCGGCTCGTCGCCCGCAACGTGACGGCCAACGTCATCCGGAGCCTGTGGCCCGAAGCCTATATCGACCGGCGCGGACGCCTGCGTGGCAACGTCCTCGGTACCGCCCACCTGCTGCTTGGCCGGCTGAGGCCGGAGGCCATCCTTGAGCTTTGAGACCATCTGGAGATCGAGCATGGCCCGGCGGGATCGACATGGGCCAGGTCCGACGGACCTGGAGCGCACCACGACCCTCGGAGGGATCCCGGCCGGCATGGCCCCGGTCTCGGCACGCCCGCGTTCGACATTGCGCGGCCGGCTCCGCCGCCTGATGCCCGTCTGCCTTCTCGGCCTCGCCTGCGTGGGCGTCCCGGCCGATGCCGCGGAGTATCGGCTTGGACCTCAGGACAAGGTGCGGCTGCGTGTCTACGAATGGCGCGCCACGCAGGACCAGTTGTTCGAGTGGGAAGCCCTGGGCGAGGAATTCACCGTCGGAGCCGACGGCGCCATGCTGCTGCCCGTGGCCGGCTCCGTCGTCGCTGCCGGGCGGACGCCGGCGGAACTGGCCGACGTGATCGCCGACCGGCTCCAACGCCGGCTCGGCCTCGCGGAGAAGCCCGACACCTCGCTCAACGTGACGCAGTTCCGGCCGTTCTACATCGTCGGACAGGTCGACAAGCCTGGGGAATACCCATTCCGGCCGGATCTGACGGTCCTGCAGGCGCTGACGATCGGTGGCGGCCTCATGCGCGTCGCGGACGCCGGTCTTCTGCGCCTCGAACGCGATGCCATCACCGCGCAGGGCGAGATGTCCGTTCTCATGAACGAGCGCGACGGGCTGCTCGTGCGCCAGGCGCGGCTCGAAGCCGAGCGCAAGGGGCTCGAGACCTTCGAGGTGCCGCCCTTCCTCAAGGGACAGGAGAGCAAACCCGGCATCGGCCTGATCGTCACCCAGGAGACGCAGATCTTTCGCGTCCGCTGGGAGTCCTTCAAGGAGCAGACGCGCGCCCTCGAGCAGCTGAAGGTCTTCTTCGCGAAGGAAATCGAGTCCATCGAGGGCCAGCTCGTCACGCAGGATACCCAGACGAAACTGTTCCAGAAGGAGCTTCAGAGCGTCGCCATCCTGGTCGAGAAGGGTCTCACGGCGGCGCCGCGCCAGCTGGCGCTGGAGCGGAACGTCGCGCAACTCGAAGGCGACCGGCTACGTCTCGACGCGACGCGCCTGAAGGCGCAGCAAGAGATCGGTCGCGCCAGCATCTCGATCCTGGAGCTGCGCAACAAGCGCATCGATGAGATCGTGACCGACGGGCGGAAGACCGCGGCGCGCCTGGAGGAAATCAACCGCCGCCTCGAGACGACGCAGCGCCTGATCCGCGAGGCTGAAGTGACCGCCCCGCGGTTTCTCGCCGAACGTGCCCGGGCCGCCGCATCGAGCCCGGTCTACACGATCATCCGGGTGATCGACGGCAAGTCCACCGTGATGCCGGCCGCCGAGGACATGCTCGTCGAGCCGGGCGATACCGTGAAGGTCGAGATGCCGAGCCTCACTCTCTCGCCGGCCGGGGACGTCCACACCTCGTCGACCGGTGCGGGCGCCGCGCGGAGCGAGACCGGCGCGTCGTTCCGCCTGCCGACCAGTGTCACGGCCCAGAATCCCTGACTGAACGGGTCCGCGAAGCGGCAGGGACGGGTCGTCCGGAGGTGGGCGCAGATGCCGATTGCCGCATGGGACACCGCAGCTCGCAGTCCCGCAGTCACACGGCCCGCAGCCCGACGCCGTCGGCTGCGGGCTCGGGACTGGCGAAGGCGGTGGGCTCGTGCATCGGAGGCACGGCCATGACCGGCCATCGCGAAGCGGCGAAGGCGGTCGCCGCAGCGGCCCGATCGGCCCTGCCCGCGCCTCCCGACGTCCGCTCGCTCCCGGGGATCGTCGCACCGAAACCGATGCCGTCCTCCATCGTCCGTTCGACGCCTGAGCGATTCGGGTCAGGGCGATCGTTCCGATGATCGTGCCACGCAGGAAGCGGCGCAGGGTCGCGGCACAGATCCAGCGCCACAACCGCGGTCGGCGCGGAAATTTACGTACGAAATCAGTCCTCATGGCCAGCAGCCCTGCGCCGTGCGACGCGCCTGTTGCCTTTTTGCCCCAATGCCGCCTCTGCATCTTCTAGAAAAAGAAATACTCTGATATCAAATATTTAGATGACGGATGGCGCCGCCAAAAGCGGCCCCGCTCGCCGGAAAGACCATCCGGTGGGAAGTCTTTCGGAAACCGGGCCTTTTCGAAGCGCCCCACTTTGCCCGACAAGACAACGAACACTTCGAACTATTTACTTTAAATCTACTTCCCGAGTCTATTATTCTCCCAACCCACCCCAAGAGCGAACGCAGTTGAAAATATTCACCCCACTACGCTGTACGTACGTAGTCGATGAAAATTGTATTGGCGCAAATTTCCGGCCTGTTAATGGCAGATAGGGTATTTACAGACGATTTTAGCGAAGTTAGCATTGTATCAGCGATCAACAGCAGGCGTTCCAGGGCGGCGGATGCGGCCGCATTTCTCCGCCGCAAGGTCGTGAGTGCGCCCATGAGTAGACAGGTCCACGCTGATGCTGGGCTTCCTTCAAGAGGAGGGAATGACTAATGGCCAGTCTTGGTACTCGGCGCGAGCTCATCATCGGTGAGCAGAGCACGGCCGAAAGCCACCGTGGCTTCGCGGGTGAGGGTGGAGATCCAGCCGCCGTCGAGCCGCGGGACAAGTCCCGGACACACGCCAATCTCACCGTCATCATCGATCGGCGGCAGCTTGTCGGTCGGTGCCTCGCCTCGTCGCTCAGCGCCGCCGACAAGCACGGCTCGTTCGAGGTCTTCCCGGACATCAAAGCCTGGAAGCGGCAGATGCCCCACGCCACCGCCAGCGTGGTCGTCCTTTGCCGGCCCGATGGGAATCTCACCGAGGACGAGTGGAATGAGACGACGCGCGAGCTGGCGTCTCTCCAGGGCGACGGCAGCGTGCCCCCCGTCGCGATGATCTCCGACGGCGAGAACCTCGATCAGATCGTGCGCATCATCAAGCTCGGAATCAAAGGCTACATTCCGACGACGACCTCGGTCGATATCGCCCTTCAGGCTCTGCAGCTCGTCCAAGCGGGCGGCGTCTACATCCCGGCCGAGTGCCTCTTGCCGCTCCTGRCCAATATCAAGGTCGACGAGCCGGTCGAGACCGCCAACGACGAGATCTTCTCGCCGCGCCAGCTCTGCGTCGCCCGCGCGCTCCGGAAGGGTACGCCCAACAAGATCATCGCGTACGAACTCAACATGTGCGAGAGCACCGTCAAGGTTCACGTCCGCAATATCATGAAAAAGCTGCGCGCTAAGAACCGGACTGAGGTCGCGTATCTGACAAACAAATACTTCCTCCGCGAGGATTCCGACCAGGCGAGCATCAAGGTCCCCGCCGCCTGATCGGTCCGGCCTGTCTTCCGGTGCCGCGACGGGCTCCGAGATCCGGGCGGTCATCCGCCGAGCCGTCGGGGACCGGCAATCGCCGGATCGCGCGCGTCGGGATGCGCGATCCCTTTGCGCCCGCGACGCCGCGAAGGCCGCGCCTGGCATGTCATAGCCCCCTTCCGGCGTCGCTTCAGGCAGGCTGCCCCTTGGCCGCCCACCTGAAGGACACTGGCGCCGGAGGCTGTCGCCGCAGGAAGCCGGTCGTCGAGCCGATATTCGGGCGGACGCAGCAGGCCGGTCGCTTTCGACGGTTGACGATGCGCGGTCTCGATCACGTCCGGGCGGCGTGGGCGTTGATCTGAACCGCCCACAATCTTCGGGTGCTGACGCAGGCCGGCAATTGCGCTCGCCAAGCGCAGCCTCCGCTCTCGCCCATCCAACCGGGGGGGGCGAACCCGCTCCCCGGACGGGCTGGTGCCGGCTCGGGACGGACTCTCCGCATCGTCAGCTTCCGAGCCGTCGCGTGCGGTCATGGAAGCCGTGCGGGCTCCAGACGCGGAACGGTTGCTCCGCAAACCCATTGCGCGCAAGGCCTCCGGCTTGATCGGCCGCCCGATCCGCGCCCATGTCAGAGCCCCGACGACGGGCTTCGGATGCGCCGTCCCTGAGGGTTCGAGCCGTTATCGCTGGCGCCGAAGGCACCCATGGAGCGCCAGATCGGTATGGAGATCGACGACCTCCGTCTTGGTCATCCGACCTTCGGGCCTGTACCACGTGCAGGCGCTGGTGAGCATGCCGAGGATCGCGTAGCCGGCAACCCGCGTGTCGCGGATCTCGAAGTCTCCCGCGGCGACGCCGAGGTCGAGCAGCGCGACCAATCTGTCTTCGTAGGCCCTGCGCATCGCGACGATCGCCGTGTAATGCTCGGGATCGAGGGATCGCAGTTCGAAGTTCGCGATGAAGACGTCCTGCTTCTTCTCCACATGATAGGTGACATGGTGGGCCACGAAGGCGCGAAGCCGGCTCGCCGGTTCCTCGGCGGCGGTCGCCAGCGCCGCATCGGTCTGCACCAGCAGGGTCTCCATGTGGTCGCGGATGATGTCGAACAGCAGATCCTGCTTGCTGCGGATGTGATTGTAGAGCGAGGCGGCCTGGATCCCGACCTCGGCCGCCAGCGCGCGCAGGGTCATCGCCTCATACCCGTGGCGATAGATGAGCCGAAGCCCGGCCTGGCGGATGGCCGCAGCCGTGCGAGGTCCATTCGATCCGGCGGTGCGACCCACGGAGACACTCCGAAGACGGTATAGCGCACGCCAAACACGACAGAATGTGCACTCCGGCATCGGCTATAGGTTAACGAACGACCGTTCGTAAATCGTCTTGCCAGTCCGGCGAATCGAACGTACGTTCGTTTATAACGAGGCGCGCGGCCGATACGCAGGTGAGGAAACGAGCCATGCCCAGCGGCCTCGGCGATTTCGACTTCGGCCTGGGTGAGACCGCCGACGCCCTGCGGGCCGCGGTCGAGCGCTTCGCCCGCGCCGAGATCGCCCCCCGGGCGGCTGCGATCGACGCGACCAACACCTTTCCCGCGGATCTCTGGCGCAAGTTCGGCGCGCTCGGCGTGCTCGGCATCACGGTCGAGGAGGCCTATGGCGGTGCCGGCCTCGGCTACCTCGAGCACGCGGTGGCGATGGAGGAGATCAGCCGTGCCTCGGCCTCGGTCGGGCTCTCCTACGGCGCGCATTCCAACCTGTGCGTGAATCAGATCCGTCGCAACGGCAGCGAAGACCAGAAGCGGCGCTACCTGCCGCGGCTGATCACGGGGGAGCATGTCGGCGCGCTCGCCATGTCGGAGCCGGGCTCCGGCAGCGACGTCGTCTCCATGCGCCTGCGGGCCGAGAGGCGCGGCGACCGCTACGTCCTGAACGGCACCAAGATGTGGATCACCAACGGCCCCGATGCCGACGTGCTGGTGGTCTACGCCAAGACGGACCCCGGAGCCGGCCCGCGGGGCATCACGGCGTTCCTGATCGAGAAGGGATTTTCCGGATTCTTCACCGCGCAGAAGCTCGACAAGCTCGGGATGCGCGGCTCCAACACCTGCGAATTGGTCTTCCGGGATTGCGAAGTGCCGGAGGAGAACGTGCTGGGCACCGTCGGGCGCGGCGTCAACGTGCTGATGTCGGGCCTCGACTACGAGCGCGCCGTGCTGGCGGCGGGGCCGCTCGGCATCATGCGCGCCTGCCTCGACGTCGTCCTGCCCTATGTCCACGAGCGCCGGCAGTTCGGAGAGCCGATCGGCGCGTTCCAGCTGATGCAGGGCAAGATCGCCGACATGTACACGGCGACGAACGCCGCCCGGGCCTATGTCTACGCCGTGGCGCGGGCCTGCGACCGCGGGCAGGCGACGCGGAAGGATGCCGCCGGCGCGATCCTGTTCGCGGCCGAGCGGGCGACCGCCGTGGCGCTCGAGGCGATCCAGGCGCTCGGCGGCAACGGCTACATCAACGACTATCCGACCGGCCGGCTGCTGCGCGACGCCAAGCTCTACGAGATCGGCGCCGGGACGAGCGAGATCCGGCGCATGCTGATCGGCCGCGAGCTGTTCGCCGAGACGGACTGAGGGGAGGCTACGATGTTCGCACGTCGCGCCCTTGAGCCCACGACGCCCCCCTCCCCCCGCACGAGGGGCGATGGGTTCTCTGCGGCCATCGTCGGTGCAGCGGGCGATGCGTGAATCCGGTCGGAACGGGGGACGGGCGCCATGCCGATGATCGAATCCGCGCTCGATCCGCGTACCCCCGAGGCCCGCGCCAATGCCGAGGCCATGCGCGCCCTGGTGGCGGACTTGCGCGAGACCGCCGACCGCGTCCGCCTCGGCGGCGGCGAGGCCGCGCGGGAGAGGCATCGCGCCCGCGGCAAGCTCCTGCCCCGTGACCGGATCCGCGCGCTGATCGACCCGTTCTCGCCCTTCCTGGAAGTGGGCCAACTCGCCGCGCACGGCCTCTACGGCGGCGAGGTCCCCTCGGCCGGGATCGTCGCCGGCATCGGGCGCGTCGCGGGGCGCGAGTGCATGATCGTCGCCAACGACGCGACCGTGAAGGGCGGCACCTATTTCCCGATGACGGTGCAGAAGCACCTCCGCGCGCAGGAGATCGCGCAGCAGAACCGGCTGCCCTGCCTCTACCTGGTCGACAGCGGCGGCGCCTACCTGCCCAACCAGGACGAGGTCTTTCCGGGACGCGACCATTTCGGGCGCATCTTCTACAACCAAGCCACCCTATCGGCGCAGGGGATCGCCCAGATCGCCGTGGTGATGGGCTCCTGCACCGCGGGCGGCGCCTACGTGCCGGCGATGTGCGACGAGTCGATCATCGTCCGTGGCCAGGGGACGATCTTCCTCGGCGGGCCGCCGCTGGTGAAGGCCGCCACCGGCGAGGTGGTCAGCGCCGAGGAACTCGGGGGTGCCGACGTGCACAGCCGGACCTCGGGCGTGACCGATCACATCGCGGAGACCGACGCCCACGCCCTCGGCATCGCCCGCCGGATCGTGGCCGGCCTGAACGCGGTGAAGCGGCCCGCCCTCGCGCTGCGGCGCCCCGAGCCGCCGCGCTACGCCGCCGAGGAGATCTACGCGGCGGTGCCGGCCGACCGCCGGACCCCCTACGACGTGCGCGAGGTCATCGCCCGGCTCGTGGACGGCAGCGACTTCGACGAGTTCAAGCGGCTCTACGGGCAGACCCTGGTCTGCGGCTTCGCCCATGTCTGGGGCTACCCGGTCGGGATCGTGGCCAACAACGGCATCCTGTTCGCGGAGAGCGCGCAGAAGGGCGCGCACTTCATCGAACTCTGCGCCCAGCGCGGCGTGCCCCTGGTGTTCCTCCAGAACATCACCGGCTTCATGGTCGGCCGGCGCTACGAGGCAGGCGGTATCGCCAAGGACGGGGCCAAGATGGTCACCGCCGTCGCCACCGCGGCGGTGCCGAAATTCACCGTCCTGATCGGCGGCAGCTTCGGGGCCGGCAATTACGGCATGTGCGGACGGGCCTACGGGCCGCGCTTCCTCTGGATGTGGCCGAACGCCCGGATCGGCGTGATGGGCGGCGAGCAGGCCGCCTCGGTCCTGGCCACGGTCCGGCGCGACGGCATCGAGGGCCGCGGCGGCACGTGGTCGGCGGCGGAGGAGGAGGCCTTCAAGGCGCCGATCCGGGAGCAATACGAGCAGCAGGGCCACCCCTACTACTCGAGCGCCCGGCTCTGGGACGACGGGGTGATCGACCCCGCCGACACGCGCCGCGTCCTGGCGCTCGGGCTCTCGGCGAGCCTCAACGCGCCGATCCCCGAGACCCGCTTCGGCCTGTTTCGGATGTAGGAGGCGCGGGATGAGCAGCACCTTGCTGGAGGCGGTCGACGACGACGGGGTCGCCACCCTGACGCTCAACCGTCCGGACCAGCACAACGCCTTCGACGATGCCTTGATCGCCGCGCTGACCGCATCCCTGCACCGGCTGGGCGCCGATCCCGGAATCCGGGCGGTGGTCCTGGCGGGTGCCGGCCCCAGCTTCTCGGCGGGGGCGGACCTCGCGTGGATGCGCCGGATCGCCGGCCAGTCCTTGGACAGCAACCGCGCGGACGCCGCGGGCCTTGCAGGTCTGATGCACAGCCTCGACCGGCTGCCGAAGCCGACCCTGGCCCTCGTGCAGGGGGCGGCCTATGGCGGCGGCGTCGGGCTCGTGGCCTGCTGCGACGTCGCCATCGCCGCCGAGGGGGCGCGCTTCTGCCTGAGCGAGGTGCGGCTCGGCCTGATCCCGGCGACGATCGGCCCCTACGTGGTCAACGCGATCGGCCCCCGCTGGGCCAGGCGCCTGTTCCAGACTGCGGAGGTCTTCTCCGCCGAACGCGCCCGGGCGATCGGCCTCGTGCACGAGGTGGTGCCGGACGACCGGCTGGGGGCGGCCGGCGCGGAGGTGCTGCGCAACATCCTTCAGGGCGCCCCGGGCGCGCAGGCCGAAGCCAAGGACCTCGTCTTCCTGTGCGAGGGGCGGCCGGTGGACCCCGACCTGGGGCGCGAGACGGGGCGGCGCATCGCGCAGCGCCGGGCCTCCGACGAGGGGCAGGCGGGCATGGCCGCCTTCCTCGACAAGCGCCCGCCCCCGTGGCGGCGGGATTGAGGGGGCGGCCATGTTCGGCAAGATCCTGATCGCCAACCGCGGGGAGATCGCCTGCCGGGTGATCGCCACAGCCCGGCGCCTCGGCATCGGCACGGTCGCGGTCTATTCGGAGGCGGATGCCGGCGCCCGCCACACCCGGATGGCCGACGAGGCCTGGCCGATCGGCGCCGCCCCGGCGCGCCAGAGCTACCTCGTGGGCGCGCGGATCCTCGACGTCGCCCGCCGCGCCGGGGCGGAGGCGATCCATCCCGGCTACGGGTTCCTGTCGGAGAACGCGGACTTCGCCGCCGCCTGCGCCGAAGCCGGCCTCGTATTCATCGGCCCGCCCCCTGCCGCGATCCGCGCCATGGGCTCGAAGGCCGAGGCCAAAGCGCTGATGGAGCGCGCCGGGGTGCCCCTGGTGCCCGGCTATCACGGCGCGGCGCAGGACCTCCCAGTTCTGAAGGAGGCGGCCGCCCGCATCGGCTACCCGGTGCTGATCAAGGCGTCGGCGGGCGGCGGCGGCAAGGGCATGCGCGTCGTCGGGTCGGCCACGGAGTTCGAGGCCGCGCTCGCCGGCGCCCAGCGCGAGGCGCAGGCCTCCTTCGGCGACGACCGGGTGCTGATCGAGAAATACCTGACCCGACCCCGGCACATCGAGATCCAGGTCTTCGCCGACAGCCACGGCACCATCGTCTCGCTGTTCGAGCGCGACTGCTCGATCCAGCGGCGCCACCAGAAGGTCCTCGAGGAGGCACCGGCCCCCGGGATGGACCCGGCCCGGCGCGCGCGGATGGGCGAGGCCGCCGTCGCGGCGGCCCGGGCGGTCGGCTATGTCGGCGCCGGCACGGTGGAGTTCATCGCCGAGGGCGAGGCCTTCCACTTCATGGAGATGAACACCCGCCTGCAGGTCGAGCATCCGGTGACCGAGATGGTCACCGGCCTCGATCTGGTGGAGTGGCAGTTGCGCGTGGCCGCAGGCGAGCGGCTGCCCCTCGGCGCCGAGGGATTGCATTTGCAGGGCCACGCCATCGAGGCACGGGTCTACGCCGAGGATCCGGAACGGGATTTTCTGCCCACGGTCGGCACGCTCGTCCACCTGCGCCAGCCGCAGGAGGTGCCGGGCCGGGTGCGCGTCGACTCCGGGATCGCGCAGGGCGACCGGATCACGCCGGATTACGACCCGATGATCGCCAAGCTGGTCGTCTGGGGCGAGGACCGCCCCGCCGCCGTCCGGCAGCTCGCCGCCGCGCTCGCCGCGTATGAGGTGGTCGGCGTGACGACCAATCTCGGCCTGCTGCGCGCCATCGCGGCCCATCCCGCCTACGGGAGGGCCGAGCTCGATACCGGCTTCATCGCCCGCCACGCGGCCGACCTGATGGCGACGCGCCCGGCCGACGGGATCGAGTCCGCCGTCTGGGCCGCCGCCGCCCTGACCGTGCTGCGCGACCAGCGCGCGGCGGTCGCCGCGCAGGCGCGGGCGGGCGGCGATCCCTGGTCGCCCTGGGCCGAAACGGATGCCTGGCGGATGAACGGGGAGGCCTACCAGGACCTGCTGTTCCGCCGGAGCGACGATCCGCCCGTCGCCGTGCGGGCGTATCCGCTGCCCGACGGCGGCGCCCGCCTCGACCTGCCGGGCGGCAGCGTCCGGGCCGCCCTCGCCGAGGACGCCGAGGGGGCGCGGCTGATGCTGGACGGCATCTGGCGGCGGCTCCGCGTGGTCCGACAGGACGCGGCGCTGACGGTGGTCGTCGGCGGGCGGAACGCGACGCTCATCCACGTCGATCCCCTCGCCCCGCCCCGGACCGAGGCGGCCGGCAGCGACCGGGTGAAGGCCCCCGTGCCTGGCCGCGTGACCCAGGTCTGGGTGCGGCCCGGCGACGTGGTGGAGAGGAACGCGCCACTCCTTGTGATCGAGGCGATGAAGATGGAGATCACCCTCCGCGCCCCGCAGGACGGCACCATCGCCGAGGTCCGCCACGCTGTCGACGACAGGGTCGAGGAGGGCACCGAGATCGTCACCTTCGCGACTGAGGAGCGGCCCGCATGAGCTATCCGGGCCGGGTGCGCGTAGTCGAGGTCGGGCCGCGGGACGGGCTCCAGAACGAGCCCGCGACGGTGCCGATCGCGGTCAAGGCGGCGCTGATCGAGGCCCTGGCCGAGGCCGGGCTGACCCACATCGAGGCCGGCAGCTTCGTGTCGCCCCGATGGGTGCCGCAGATGGCCGACACTGCCGAGGTCCTGGCGCGGCTGCGCCCCCGGCCCGAGGTCGTCTACTCCGTGCTCGTCCCGAACCTGCAGGGCCTGGAGCGGGCTCTCGCCTGCGGGGTGCGCGAGGTCGCGGTGTTCGCCGCCGCCTCGGAGAGCTTTTCCCGGCGCAATATCAATGGCTCGATCGCCGAGAGCCTCGACCGCTTCGCTCCGGTGCTGGAGGCGGCGCGTGCGAAGAACCTGCGGGTGCGGGGCTACGTGTCCTGCGTCCTGGGCTGCCCCTACGCGGGCGATGTCGCCCCGGAGGCGGTCGCCCGCGTCGCCGCGTCCCTGCACGCGATGGGCTGTCACGAGATCGCGCTGGGCGACACGATCGGGACCGGCACGCCGCTCAAGGCCCAACGGCTGATCGAGCGGGTGGCCGCCGACGTACCGGTGCAGGCGATCGCCCTGCATTTCCACGACACCTACGGGCAGGCCCTGGCCAACATCCTCGCCTGCCTGGAACTCGGCGTGTCGGTGGTGGACAGCGCGGTGGCGGGGCTCGGGGGCTGCCCCTACGCGCCGGGCGCCGCCGGCAACGTCGCCACCGAGGACGTCGTCTACATGCTGCACGGCATGGGCATCGCGACCGGCATCGATCTCGATGCCCTCGCCGAGGCCGGCCGGTCGATCGCGCGCCACCTGGGCATTGCGCCGGCCTCGAAGGTCGCGCGCGCTCTGGCCGCCGCACAGCCGACACCCTGACCCAGCGGCCGGCTCCGGCCGGTGACCGAGCGTGGCGCGTGTTCGAAGGCACAGGGGAGGACGACATGAGCGACCGGGGGCTGAGTTATGTCCATGGGGCGATCGGCGAGCCCCTGCTCGGCCTGACCATCGGCCAGGCCCTGGACCGTGCCGCCGCGACCTGGCCGGACCGGACCGCCCTGGTCGCGCACGCTCAGGGCACGCGGTGGACCTGGCGCGCGCTGAAGGATGACGTCGACGCCGTCGCGGCCGGCCTGCTCGCCCTGGGCCTCCGGCGCGGCGACCGGGTCGGCATCTGGTCGCTCAATCGCGCCGAGTGGGTGTTGACCCAGTTCGCCGCCGCCCGGGCGGGGCTGATCCTGGTGACGGTCAATCCGGCCTACCGGCTGACGGAGCTGGAATTCGGGCTCAACACGGTCGGCTGCACCGCCCTCGTGACGGCGACCGCGTTCAAGACCAGCGACTATCTCGGGATGCTCGACACCCTGGCCCCCGAGCTCGCCACCTCGGAGCCGGGCCGTCTGTCCGCCGCCCGCCTGCCGCACCTGCGCACGGTCATCCAGATCGGCGGACCGCCGGCTCCGGGAACGATCCCCTTCGATGCCCTCGCGCGCCGTGCCGGCGCGGCCGAGCACGCCGCGTTGCGCGACCTTGCCGGGGTGATCCAGTTCGACGATGCGGCCAACATCCAGTTCACCAGCGGCACCACCGGCTCTCCGAAGGGTGTGACGCTGACCCACCACAACATCCTCAACAACGGCTACTTCGTCGGCCGCGCGATGCGGCTGAGCGCCGAGGACCGGATCTGCATCCCGGTGCCGCTCTACCATTGCTTCGGCATGGTGATGGGCAACCTTGCGGCGCTGACCCATGGCTGCGCCATGGTCTACCCGGGCGAGGGCTTCGATCCCCGCGCCACGCTGGAGACCGTGCAGGCGGAGCGTTGCACAGCGCTCTACGGCGTACCGACCATGTTCATCGCCGAACTCGACCATCCCGACTTCGCGCAGTTCGACCTGCATTCGCTGCGGACGGGGATCATGGCGGGCGCGCCGTGCCCGATCGCGGTGATGCGACGGGTCGTCGAGCACATGAGCATGCAGGACGTCACCATCGCGTACGGCATGACCGAGACCAGCCCGGTAAGCTTTCAGAGCGCGAGCGACGACCCGCTGGAGCGGCGCGTCACCACCGTCGGGCGGATCCACCCGCATCTCGAAGTCAAGATCGTGGATCCGGAGGGGCGCGTGGTCCCGCGGGGCGAGCGCGGCGAACTCTGCACCCGCGGCTACTCGGTCATGCTCGGATATTGGGGCGACGCCGAGAGGACTGCGGAGGTGCTCGACGCCGCCGGATGGATGAACACCGGCGACCTCGCGACGCTGGACGGCGAGGGGTATTGCAACATCGTAGGCCGCATCAAGGACATGGTGATCCGTGGCGGCGAGAACATCTATCCGCGCGAAGTCGAGGAGTTTCTCTTTCTTCATCCGAAGATCCAGGATGTTCAGATCTTCGGGGTGGCCGACCGGACTTACGGCGAGGAACTCTGCGCCTGGATCAAGCCGCGCGTGGGGGAAACCCTGTCGGAGCAGGAGGTGCGCACCTTCTGCGTGGGACAGATCGCGCATCACAAAATCCCGAGATACATCCAGTTCGTGGACGAATTTCCGATGACGGTTTCGGGCAAGGTTCAGAAATACGTGATGCGTCGGCAGGTCGAGGAGCAACTGGGTCTCCGACGGCCGGAGACCGCCTAGCAAGGCGCAGCCCTCCAGAGCGCCTGACGGACCTGTCCGATTGGGTCGGCGCGTGTCCTGTTCGCGCTGGATGGACCGATCGACCGCGCGATCTTCCAGGCCCATGTCGCGCGTGGGCTCGCGCCCGGCGACTATGTCGGCATGGACTGGATTGGCTCCCCAATGGTGGAGCGTTCCTTGGCTGACGGCGGAGGGTTCCGAGATCGGACGGGTCGGAGAGGCGGGACTGCATCCCCGCACTACAGGCGCACGCGCAGATCCGTGACGGCCTCCGAGTCCTCCCGGCCCTTGCAGCCGACACCCACCCGCCGACAGATCAAAGGGGTCTTTTAGCCAACGACCCGAGAGACTCACGCGCAAGGCAGCGGCAGCGACCCGACGTCGGCATGGCGGCTTGATGATGCTTCAGCCTGGATCTGTCTCGGACTGAAACCGGCCATGGGACGGTCAGACCCAATGGTACCAGCGAAGCGCAGCACTTCAGAGTGCAGTTTTCCGAGAAGCGGAAGCTTCGCCGTTCAGCTAGTCAAGGCTAAGTCGAATGGCGCGCCCGAAAGGATTCGAACCTCTGACCCCCAGATTCGTAGTCTGGTGCTCTATCCAGCTGAGCTACGGGCGCCTGACACGGCGGCGAGGTCTTGGCCCGCCGGTGTGAAGGGGCTTCTAGAGGCTCGAATCCGGCTTGGCAAGAGACTTCGGACAACGACCGTCTCGGCCCGTGCGTCGCGCCATGCCGTCGAACGATCACGGAGCCGGGGCGCTTCCCCGCACCCGCTCTTCCGCGGCCCGGATCGCCTCGGGCGTACCGACATGCAGCCACTGGCCGTCGAGCCGCATCCCGAACAGCCGCCCCGCCGCGATCGCCCGGTCGAACAGGAGATTGAGCGAGAAGGCGCCCTCCGGCGTGTCGGCGAACAGGCTCGGGCGCAGGACCGCCACCCCCGCGTAGATGAACGGCGCCACCGTACGCTCCCCGCGCCGCGCCAGGCGGCCGTCCGGATCCATCACGAAATCCCCAGCCCCCTCGTAGCCGAGGCTGGTGGCGGTGGAGGCCACCAGCAGGAGGCCGTCCATGCGTGCCCCGTCCCAGCGGTCGATCAGGCGGCGCAGGTTGGAGGCGGGTCCCTCGAGCCAGAACGAATCCGAGTTCAGCACGACGAACGGCGCTTCGCCCAGGAGCGGCAGAGCCTTGCGGATGCCGCCGCCCGTCTCCAGCAGCGCCGCGCGCTCGTCCGACACGATCGTGGCCGGCCCCTCGGACCGGTGGGCGAGATGGCCCTCGATCAGGTCGGCGAGGTAGTGGACGTTGACGACCGCCGTCCCGATCCCCGCCTCCGCGACCCGGTCGAGGGCGTGGTCGAGCAGCGCCTTGCCGGCGACCTCCACCAGGGGTTTCGGCACCGTGGCGGTCACCGGCCGCATGCGCTTGCCGAGCCCCGCGGCCAGGACGAAGGCGCGGCTGACGGCGGGACTGGGCTCGCTCATGCGGTGACGGATCCGGTGGTCAGGGTTCGGGAGCGGGCGCGATGAGGCCCGGCAGGTGGTCCGCGTGCCAGGCCCGCAGCCCGGCCAGCGCCGGGTGGGCGAGGTTGCGGGCGAGATAGCCCTCGATCCGCGGCAGGTGGGCGAGGTAGCCGGGCTTGCCGTCGCGCCGGTCGAGGCGCGCGAAGATGCCCAGGATCTTGGTGGCGCGCTGCGCCGCCAGCAACGCGTAGGCGGTGGCGAAGGCGCCGACATCGAAGGCCGGATCCCGGCCCCGGCGCTCGCGGGCGTAGAGACCGAGCAGCCGCAGCTCGAACTCGGCGCTGGTATCGACCCGGGCATCCTGCAGCAGCGAGGCAACGTCGTAGGCCGGGTGGCCCATCACGGCGTCCTGGAAGTCGATCAGCCCGACCCGCTCCAGCCCGTCGCGCTCCGGCAGCCAGATCAGGTTGGGGGAATGGTAGTCGCGCAGCGTCCAGGTCGGCCGGTCCGGGATCGCGGCCTGGAGCGCCTCCCGCCACAGGTCGACGAACGCCGCCCGCGCCGCCGCCGACAGGCTGACGTTCCGGATCGCCGGGGCGTACCAGTCGGGCATCAGCTCCGTCTCGAAGAGGAGCGCCTCCATGTCGTAGGGCGGCAGCACGTGCTCGATCCCGTCCGCCACCGGCAGGACCGCGGGGAGCGGGTTGGCGTGGAGCTTGGCGAGCAGCCGCACGGCCTCGGCGTAGCGCTCGGGCCGCGGGGCGCCGCCCTCGATCACCGGCTCGCTGCCGAGATCTTCCAGGATCAGCAGGCCCTCGGCGAGGTCCTCGCCGTAGATCCTGGGCGCCGAGAAGCCGAGCGCCCGCAGGCCCCGGTCGAGGGCCACGAAGGCGTGGACGCTCTCGGCCAGATGGACGATCGCGCTGTAGGGCTTGCCGTCCCGCACCGGCGGCCCGTCGGGGCGCGGCGGGGCGATCATCAGCACGGCGCTGGTCCCGTCGGGCTTGGTCAGGCGCTCGTAGGCCCGGGACGAGGCGTCGCCCTGCATCAGAACGCGCTCGGCGATGTCCCAGCCGCTGCGGTCGAGGAGCCGGCGCACCGCCCGCGCCCGGTCGAGGCGGGCGCGCATGCCGCCGGTGCCGTCGATCCGGGCCAGCCGCGCCTCGGGGCCGAACTCGGCGCGCAGGGACAGGTCCACGGTGAGGACCGGGCCGTCGCGGGGCGGCATCCGGTCGGGCCACTCCACCAGGGAGATCGCCTCCTCGGCCATCTCGTCGAAGCCGAGTTCCACCAGCTCGTCGGAGTCGCGCAGCCGGTAGAGATCGGCATGGATGATCGGCCGGCCGTCGCGGGCCGCATAGGGCTGGATCAGCGTGAAGGTCGGGCTCGGCACCTCCAGGCGCGGGTCGCCGGCGAGTTCGCGGATGACCGCGCGGGCGAGGGTCGTCTTGCCGCCCCCCAATCCCCCGGAGAGCGCCACCACGTCCCCCGGCATCAGGAATTCCGACAGGAACAGGCCGAGATCCTCGGTGGCCGTCTCCTCCGGCAGCACGAATTCCCAGGGGGCGGGGCGCGCGGATTCACCCGCCGCTCCGTCGGCCCTCTGCCCGTCTCGATCGTCTCCGCCCAATGCCCGCCTCCGAGACCCGAAGACGCATGGTCCGAAAACACGCACCGGATGCAAGTGTTTCCGCCCGGAACCGCACGCTTACCGCTCGCCCGGTGCATCGAAACCACGCTCCCGGGCGCGAAGACCGTCGACGCGGAGACTCGGCGCCGCTCAGGGCGACGCGACGCGGGCGCGCGCCGGTGCCCGGCCCGTTCGCCGGCCGCGGTCCGCGGCATCGGCCGGGGAGCAGCGCCAGCGCCCGGCATCCCAGGCGGCGACCGTCGCTAGGGCGTCCGGCTGGGGCATCGGGCGGCCGAAATGGTAGCCCTGGCCGAGGGCGCAGCCCATCGCGGCCAGGGCCGCCGCCTCGGCGCGGCCCTCGATGCCCTCCGCGACCGCCGCCACCCCGATCTCCTCGGCGAGCCGCAGGATGGTCTGGACGATCCGGCGGTCGCGCGGCTCCGCCAGCATCGCCCGGACGAAGGCCCGGTCGACCTTCAACGTGGTGATCGGCAGGGTGCTGAGGTGGCTGAGGGAGGAATAGCCGGTGCCGAAATCGTCCACGGCGATGCCGAGGCCGGCGGCGCGGCAGCGCGCGAGGGCGGCGGCGGCGGCGGCCGGATCCTGCATCAGCGTGCTCTCGGTGATCTCGATCTTCAGGGCGCCGGGGGCGAGGCCGGTCCGGCGCAGCATCGCGTCGATCAGGGCCGGGATGTCCGACCGGGCGAGATCCTGGGCCGAGACGTTGAAGCTCACGAACAGGGACGGCTCGACGGCGGCGGGCGCGTGCCGGGCGGCCTGGAGGATCCCGGGCACGATCCGGCCGATCTCGCCGATCACCCAGGCGGTGATCCCCACGATCAGGCCGTTCGCCTCGGCGGCCGGAATGAAGGCCGCGGGCGGCACGAGGCCGCGCTCGGGATCCTGCCACCGGATCAGCGCCTCGAACCCGGCGAGACGTCCCGTGGCGAGCCGCACGATCGGCTGCAGGAACAGCACGAACTCGTCCCGCGCCAGAGCCCGCCGCAGGGCCCGCTCCTGCGCGAGCGCGGCGACCGCCGCGTCGAAATCGGCCCGGGCGGCCGGCGACGGCGGCACGGGCCGGCTCCCCGCCTCGACCGGCCCGACGCGCGGCAGGGTCTCGCGGAGCCGGGCGATGAGCCCTTCGAGACAGAGGCGCAGGATCGGATCGGCGCCGGCGAGCTGCCGGCGGATCTGCTCCGCGCTAACCGGCACGAGCACGCAATCCTGCTCGGCCCGAACGCTGGCGGAGCGCGGGAGGGCATCGAGGATCGCCATCTCGCCGAACACTTCCCCGACGCCGCGCCGGGCGAGCACCATCTCGCCGCCGTCGCACCGCCGGACGATCGCGATGCGCCCGCTCAGGATCAGGTAGGCGCAGCGCCCGATCTCCCCCTCCTCGAACAGGATGGCACCGGCCGGGAGGGTGACGGGGTCGGATAGGTCCTGCATTGGCCGGTGGTGCTGCGACTGCGATGGAAACGCCCGGCGTCACGGTGACACGGCGATCTTAAGGGCATCCGAAGGATCGCCGCGCGGACGCGGCCGCATGGCCTTCGTCAACAGCGTTTCGCGGGGGCGGGGGCCTGTCACGCGGGATCAGGCGCGCGGAATCCCGTGGGCCTTGATGCGCGAAGCCAGCGTCGTCGGTCGCAGGCCGAGGAGCGCGGCCGCGCCCCCCGGTCCGGAGATGCGGCCGCCCGCCAGCGCCAGGGCCGCGACGATCTCGGCGCGGTCGCGGGCACGACGTTCGGCTTCGGTGGCAGGCCGCCCTTCGGGCGCGGCGGCCGGTGCGGCGGCCGCGGCGTGCCCGGCTCCTTCGCCGGCGGGCAGATCGAGGCGGAGCCGGCCCCGAGCGGACAGGATCACCGCCCGCTCGATCACGTTCTCCAGCTCGCGGACGTTTCCCGGCCAGGAATGGCGGCAGAGGCGGCGGACATCGCCCTCCGAAAGGCGCGGCTCCGGCATGGCGAGGCGGCGCGCGGCGGCCCCGAGCAGATGCTGGGCGATCGGCGGGATGTCCTCGGGCCGCTCGCGCAGGGGCCGCGCCTGGATCGGGAAGACGTTGAGGCGGAAAAAGAGGTCCTCCCGGAAGCGGCCGGCCCGGACCTCGGCGCGCAGATCCCGGTTGGTGGCCGCGACCACGCGCACGTCCACCGCCCGGGTGCGGGCCTCGCCGACCCGCTCGAACGAGCGCTCCTGCAGGACGCGCAGCAGCTTGCCCTGGAGGTCGAGGGGAATCTCCCCGACCTCGTCGAGGAACAGCGTGCCGCCGTCGGCGAGTTCGAACCGCCCGACCCGGTCGCGCAGCGCCCCGGTGAAGCTGCCCTTGGCGTGGCCGAAGAACTCGCTCTCGAACAGATCGCGGGGGATCGCCGCGCAGTTCACGCGGATCATCGGGCGGGCGCTGCGGCGGCTCGCCTCGTGGATCGCCTGGGCGATCAGCTCCTTGCCGGTTCCGGACTCGCCGGTGATCAGCACCGTGGCGTCGGTTCCGGCGACGCGGTCGATCTGGCGGAGCGTCGCCGCGATGGCCGGCGAGCGGCCGATGATGCCCTGGTGGTGGCGCTCGGCCCGGATTTCCTCCTTGAGATACGCGTTCTCGAGCTCGAGGCGCTCCCGCAGCGAATCGACCTCGGCGAGCGCGCTCGTCAGGCGGGATTCGGCCTCGCGGCGCTGGCTGATGTCGCGGAACACGATGACGGCGCCGAGCAGACGCCCCCGGTCACGGATCGGCGTCGAGGTGTACTCGACCGGGAAGGACGTCCCGTCGGCACGCCAGAACACCTCGTGATCGACCTGATGCACGGCGCCGTCGCGGAAGGCCGCGTAGATCGGGCAGTCGCGATGGGGATAGTGGCTGCCGTCCGGGCGGGTGTGGTGCACGGCGGCATGCATATCCCGACCGACGAGGTCGGCGGCCTCGCAGCCGAGCATGCGCGCGGCGGCCGGGTTGACGAAGGTGGTGACGCCCTCCGCGTTGACCCCGTAGATCCCCTCCCCGGCCGCGCGCAGGATCAGCTGGTTGCTGCGCTCGATGTCGCGGAAGATCCGCTCCATGCGCTGCCATTCGGAGAGTCCCGCGCGCATGTGGGCCTCGGCCTCGCCGTCGACCTGTCGGCGGTGGAGGGCGTCCGGGTTCGCGAGGGTCACGAGGAGGCGGGTCGGCGCCCCCGGGAGCGGGAAGGCCACGGTCTCGACCCGCAGGTCGCGACCGGCGGCATCGCGGGGCGACAGGGTCCGCGTCCACCAATGCCCCTTCGCCAGGGTGGCCTGTGTGAAGACCGTCAGGGCCGCGAGCTGGCCCGGAAACAGCGCGCTCGCCCGCACGCCCCGCAGCGCCGGCCGCCCGTGGCCCAGCAGGCGCGCCGCGGCGGGGTTGGCGTCGGCGATCCGATCCTCCTCGGGCGCGAGCACCAGCATCGGATCCGGGCTCGCCTCGAAAACCGGCCCGAACGTGTCGGCTCCGCCTGCCTCACGAGATTTCGTCATCGGATCACGATATCTCGTCGCCGACGAAATGTCGTGAGCAAGATCCGATCGGTCAACATCTTGCGGGGACTGGCGATTCGACGTTCGGGGCCTCTGGCATACCGCTTGCCATTCGATCCCCGTCCGCCCGTCGACCGGCGCCGCCCCGAAGGCACGCTGCGTCGACGCCCGGCAGACGTCCGCGTCCGGTCGCGACCGTATCCTCCCTCAACGGTCGCGATCCGGACGTGCACCCCGCATCGGGGTGGGTGWGGCCGCGGACCACGCGGCCTCACCCGACCCWGGCAGATTCGAACCCGGGAACCGACGATGAAGCGCGAAGACCTCACCGAGAAGCTTCTCGACATCAAGCGCGAGAAGGGCTGGACCTGGAAGCATATCCACGAGGCCATCGGCGGCCTCTCGCCGTTCCTGATCACCGCCGCCTGCATGGGCCAGATGAAGCTGCCCAAGGCTCAGGCGCAGCGCGCAGCGGCGCTGTTCGGGCTCACCGAGGCCGAGGAGCGGATGCTCAACGAGCCGCCCTATCGCGGCTCGATCCCGTCGATGCCGCCCACCGACCCGCTAATCTACCGGTTCTACGAGCTGGTGATGGTCTACGGCACGACCTTCAAGGAGCTCATCCAGGAGGAGTTCGGCGACGGCATCATGTCGGCGATCGACTTCAACATGGACATGGCCCGCGAGGCCAACAACAAGGGCGACCGCGTGCGGCTGACCATGTCGGGCAAGTTCCTGCCGTACAAGTATTACGGCAACGACGACGACACGCCGGAATACGGCTTCAAGGAGGGCTGAGCGGTCCGAAGGGGCCTCCCCTCCCCCTCCGCGGGCTTGCGGATTCACCCTTTCGGTTTGGCAACATCGATGCCCGGTGGAGCGCGGGTCCCCTCTCCCGAGCGGGAGAGGGACAGGGTGAGGGATCAGGTCTGTCCGAACGAAGCGCGCCGCTCATGCGCGTCGATGGCGTGCTCGATCCTGCGAGTCCTCATCCCTCACCCCAACCCTCTCCCGCTCGGGAGAGGGGGCCTGTCGCGCTCTGCCGCCAGCGTCGATGTTCCCTGGGGATGTGTGAACACCGCAGCCTCTGCGGGGGAGGGAGCGCGGTGGAGGCCAGGCTGCCTTACCCCGCAGCCGGCTGACCCTCCGGCTCCAGGTAATCCTGCACCGGCTGCGCCGGGCCACCGCGCATCAGCACGTAGAGGAACGGGACCAGGAGCAGGGTCGCGGGGGTCGCGAAGGCGATGCCGCCCATCACGGCCCGGGCGAGGGCCGCGTTCTGCTCGCCGCCCTCGCCGGTGCCGAGCGCCATCGGGATCAGCCCGAGGAACATCGCCGAGGCGGTCATCAGCACCGGCCGCAGGCGGGTCTCGCCCGCCGTGATCGCCGCCTCCAGAGCGCTGCAGCCCGTCGCCTCCCGGTGCTCCTTGGCGAAGGTGACGAGCAGGATCGAGTTCGCCGAGGCGATGCCCACCGACATGATCGCCCCGAAGATCGACGGGATCGAGAAGGTCGTGCCGGTGACGAACAGCGCGAAGGTGATGCCGCAGAAGGCCATCGGCAGGGCGGCGATCACCACGAACGGGTCGCCCCAGCTCTGGTAGTTCACCGCCATCAGCAGGTAGACGGCGATCAGCGCGATGCCGAGGCCGATCTCCAGGCGGAAGAAGGCCCCCCGCATGTTCTCGATCTGCCCGCGCACCGCGATCTTGTCGGGCGCTTCCAGGTTCTTCTGCTCGTCCTGCACGATGGCGTCGATGTCCCGCGCCACCGCGCCGAGGTCCCGGTCCTGGACCGAGGCGAAGATGTCGAAGGTCGGCTGAATGTTGACGTGGCTGATCATGGTCTGCGTCGGCGTCCGGCGGATGTCGGCGAGGCTCGACAGCAGGGTCAGCACGCCGGGGCCGGAGCCGGAGGTCGCGGCGGCGCGCACGAACATCGGCGTGTTGCGCAGGTCGGTGAGCGAGCTGTTGCGGTACTCGGGCGTCTGCACCCAGAGCTGGTAGGGGATGCCGGTCTTCGGATCGGGCCAGAAGTTCGGCGTCACCTGGTAGCTGCCGGACAGCGAGATGTTCATGTTCTGCGCCACCTGCTGCTCGGTCAGCCCGAGTTCGGCGGCGAGGCGCCGGTCGACATCGACGTAGAATTGCGGCTCGTTGACGATCTGCTGCAGGTGGACGTCGACGAGGCCCTTGGTGTGCTTCAGCCGCTGCACGATGCGCTGGGCGACCTCCAGGTCCTTCTCCTTGTGCCGGCCGGAGACCTGCACGTCGATCGGCGTGAGGACGCCGAAATTCAGGATCTGGGTGATCATGTCGGCGGGCTGGAAGTACACGGTCACGTCGGGGAAACGCTTCATCAGCACGTCGCGCAGGCGCTTCGTGTAGCCCGCCACCGGGCCGTGACCCTCCTTCAGGCTGATGAGCATCTGGCCGTCGTTGTAGGAGACGAAGGAGCCGTCCGAGAACGCGAAGTTGTAGTTGTTCGACGGCAGGCCGATGTTCTGGAGGATCTGGTCGACCTCGTCCGGTGGGATGACCTCGCGGACGGTGCCCTCGACCTCGGCGAAGACCTGCCGGGCGGTCTCGATGCGCATGCCGACGCGGGTGCGCAGATGCATGGTCATCTGGCTCGCCTCGATCTGCGGGAAGTAGTCCTGGCCGACGAAGACGAACAGGACGCCGGTCATGCCGAGCACGCCGCCGACAGCGCCCAGGGTGACGATGCGGTGGCGCAGCACCGCGTGGAGAAGGCCGACATAGCCCCGGTGGAACCGTGCGAAACCGCGCTCGAAGCCGCCATGGATCCGGCCGGCGAGCCGCATGACCGGCGCCCCGACGAGGCCGACTGCGCGGGCGATCCGGCCCCGCCGCGGGGCCTCATGCTGGTCCCGGTACGCATCGTGATCCTTGGCGTGCTTCTGCCGGTATTCCGGTGCCACGATCACGTCGATCATGAGCGGCACCAGGGTCCGCGACAGCAGGTAGGAGGTCAGCATCGCGAACACGACCGCGAGCGCCTGCGGGGTGAACAGGTACTTCGGCGTATCGGTGAGCGCGAACACCGCCGTGAAGGCCGCGCAGATCGCCAGCGTCGAGATCAGCGCGGGCTTGGCGATGCCGGCGGCGCCGTGGACCACGCTCTCGCGGAACTCCTCGCCCTCCTCGAACAGCCGGTAGGTGTTCTCGATCGCCACCGTGGCGTCGTCCACGAGGATGCCGACCGCGAGGGCGAGGCCGCCCAGCGTCATCACGTTGATGGTCTCGCCGAGCGCCGCCAGCACGGCGAGCGAGGTCATCACGCAGAGCGGGATCGAGATCAGCACGATGACCGTCGACCGCCAGGAGCCGAGGAACAGCAGGATGGCGAGCCCCGTCAGCGCCGCCGCGGTCAGCGCCTCGTGCAGCACGCCCGCGATGGCGTTCGAGACGAAGACCGACTGGTCGAACAGCGGCTTGATCGACAGGCCCTCGGGCGCCGCGGCGCGGATCGTCGGCATCGCCCCCTTGACGTTATTGACGACATTGAGCGTCGAGGCGGTGCCGTTCTTGATGATCTGCATCAGCACGGCCTGCTGCCCGTCGGCGCTGACCACGTTGACCTGCGGCGGGCCGCCGTCGCGGACATAGGCGACGTCGCGCACCAGCACGGGCTGGCCCGCCACCACCTTGATCGGCGCGAGGTTGAGGGTCTCGATCGAGGGCGGGGTGCCGTTGAGCTGGACCGGGTATTGCTGCTCGCCGATCTTGGCGAGGCCCGACGGCACCGTCAGGTTCTGGGCCGTCATGGCGTTGGTGACGTCGAGCGGCGTCAGGCCCAGCGCCTGGAGGGCGTTGAGGTCGAGGTCGACCATGATCTGCCGGGGCGCGCCGCCGAAGGGCGACGGCAGGGTCGAGCCCGGGACCTGCGCCAGGGTCTGGCGGATCCGGTACTGGGCGTAGTCGTAGACCTCGTTGAGGCTCTGCTTGGCCGAGGTCAGGGCGAGCTGGATCACCGGCACCGACGAGGCGGAGTAGCGCACGATCACCGGCGGCTGCGTGCCGGTGGGCATCACGGCCCGGATCGAGTTGGTCGAGGAGACCACCTGGGCGATGGCGAGATCGAGGCTCACCGAGGGGTCGAAGTAGATCCGCTGGACCGCCGTGCCCTGGAGCGTCGTCGACTCCATGCGGCGGATGTTGTTGACGTTGTTGGAGATCCCGTACTCGGCGTAGGTCGTGATGCGTTGTTCCATCTCCGGCGCGGACAGGCCGGTATAGGTCCAGACCACCACGACCACCGGGATGTCGACGACCGGCAGCACGTCCTTGGGCATCACGACGATCGCGCCGACGCCGCCGAGCATCATCAGCACCGCGAGCACGTAGGTCGTGATCCGGAACTTGAGCGCGTAGAGGACGAGGCCCATGCGGTCTCCGCCGGCCGGCCCCGGGCCGGCAACTCCGCGTTGTGTACCGGCTCACCGGCTAAACCCAGACTGTTTCGCTATCACGTCCGGTCAGGCAAGGGACGGGCCGCGTCGCCGCAGGATCGCGGTGGCGGCCCCGTCATGCCCCGCCTCCCACACGCGCCCTCATCGAGAGGTGCCCGCGTCGGCGGATCTCGCGGGAGGGCTTCAGGGATCGCAGCGCCTCCTCGAGCGCTCCTTCGCGGCTTCCGCCGCGCTCCGGCACCTCAGGAAGAGGGCCGGGCTGGAGAGCGGTCTAAGCGCAGCGTCCCTGCGCCTGCCGGATCAGCGCAGCAGGGCGGACTTGTCGACCAACAGCGCCGCCGCGATCTCGTCGAGCGCCTTGTGCTCGACCTCGCTGATCCCATCGAAATCAGCGACGTCCGCGCCGATCAGGAAGACGTCCTGGCGCTGCTCGACCGGCCGCTCCGCGATGGCGCCTATCAGGCGCAGATTCTCCAGACGCCCGGCCCGGGTCTTGGCCCGGGCGATCGCCTCGTAGAGTTCCTGCTCGACCCGCAGGGTGTCGTAGGATTTCTCGAGGATCGGGTTGGCGCGGATGCCGCTGATCGCCGACTCGATCTCCTCCTCGGCCACGTCGCCGTCGGCAACGATGACGTTGGCGGCGGACGAGACCGCCGCCTGCAGGAAGACCGCGTCGCCCGCGTACGACATGATCGTGCGGCCGAACCGAAGGATGGCGTCCTGGAAAATGCTCATGCCGACCTCCCGTCGGGCCTGAGATGGCGGATATTGTGGGCGCCGAGTCAAGATGCGGCCGAGCTTAAGCCCGGGATGCCGGCAGTCCAGCCCTCAGGTCGCGGGCTCGTGGCCGGGCCAATCCCGCCCGAGATGAGCCGCCACGCGCGCCGGATCGTCGCCGACCGCCGCCACGGCGGCCTCGACCTGCTCCACCGGGACCATGAACCGGCGCGCCCAGTAGGCCCGCTCCCAGGCATGGGCGATGTTGACGGCCCGGGGTTCGATCGGGTCCTGCATGTTGTCGTCGGTCATCGGCTCTCCGCATTGCGCGAGGGTCGGGCGGCCCTTATCGCCTGGAGAACGCCGGCCGCGCCCGATCGGGTCCGGGCTCGGAATGGGCGGCGCATGTCTTGGCCGGGGTGTTGCGCGCATCCACCGACGCGTCCGTCACGCGGCGGACCCGTCTTTGCGGGCGGCGGGAAGTCATCCAGGCAGCGCCTCGCTGGTCGACGTCGCCGGACCAGGGCCGCTCGGCTGCGCGCGCGATGGCAGATGGGGCCGGCCGAGACACCCGCCTCGGACCGGGTCCCTCAGCAGCAGCGGAATCCGGACGTATTCCCGACCCCGAAGCGGGCGTTCTCCCGGTTGCGGAAGAACTCCACCTCGGTCATCGGCGCCTGGTCGGGGTGCGTGCGGCGGACATGGTCGGCATAGGCCGCGTAGTCCCCCTGCCCCACCATCAGCCGGGCGCCGTCGCAGACGCATTTGGACAGCGTCCGGAGGCGATCCCGCAGGTTCGATTGCTGCGGCATGGCGCGCCTACTCCGCCGCGACCATACGCGGCTCGGTCTCCAGGGCGGTCCAGCGATCGGCGCGCCACGCCTTCAGGCAGGCGGCGATGCCGAAGCCCGCGATGGCGACGACGAGGCCGATGAACAGGGCCGCCAGGACCGCGTCGATCCGGTCGTTGAGGATGATCTGGCTCATCTGGTCGGCGTTCTTGGCCGGGGCCAGGATCTTGCCCTCCGCGGCGGCGGCCGCGTAGCGCTCGGCATGGGCCAGGAAGCCGATCTTCGGATCGGCCGAGAAGATCTTCTGCCAGCCGGCCGTGAGGGTGCAGATGCACAGCCACGCGGTCGGGATGATGGTCACGAACGCGTAGCGCTCGCGCTTCATCTTGAAGATCACCACCGTGCACAGCGTCAGCGCCACCGCGGCCAGCATCTGGTTCGAGATGCCGAAGAGCGGCCACAGGGTGTTGATGCCGCCGAGCGGGTCGGTCACGCCCTGGTAGAGGAAGTAGCCCCAGGCGCCCACCGAGATGGCGGTGGCCGCGATGCTCGGCCCCCAGGACGTGGTGTTCTTGAACGCCGGCACCGCCAGCCCGACGAGATCCTGCACCATGAACCGGCAGGCGCGGGTGCCCGCATCCACGGCCGTCAGGATGAACAGCGCCTCGAAGAGGATCGCGAAGTGGTACCAGAAGGCCATCATCGTCTTGCCGCCGATGGCCGAGGAGATGATGTGGGCCATGCCGACCGCGAGGGTCGGCGCGCCGCCGGCCCGCGAGATGATCGTGTGCTCGCCGACATCCGCGGCGGTCTGGGTGATCACCTCCGGGGTGGTGGCGAATCCGAGCTTGGTCACCGCGGCGGCGGCGGTCTCGGGGGTCGTGCCGACCAGCGCGGCCGGCGAGTTCATGGTGAAGTACACGCCCGGGTCGATCACGCAGGCCGAGACCAGCGCCATGATCGCCACGAAGGATTCCATCAGCATGCCGCCGTAGCCGATGAAGCGGGCATCGGCCTCGCTGGCGATCAGCTTCGGCGTGGTGCCCGAGGAGATCAGCGCGTGGAAGCCCGAGACGGAGCCGCACGCGATGGTGATGAAAAGGAAGGGAAACAGGCTGCCCGCCCAGACCGGGCCGGTGCCGTCCACGAACTTGGTGATCGCCGGCATCTGCAGGTGCGGGGCGACGACCGCGATGCCCAGCGCGAGGCCCACGATGGTGCCGATCTTGAGGAAGGTCGACAGGTAGTCGCGCGGGGCGAGGAGCAGCCAGACCGGCAGGATCGACGCCACGAAGCCGTAACCGATCAGCATCCAGCAGAGCTGCGGGCCGGTGAAGGTGAAGGCCGGAGCCCAGACCGGGCTCGACGCCACGGAGCCGCCGCCCATGATCGCCAGCATCAGGAGGACGAAGCCGAGGATCGAGACCTCGCCGATCTTGCCCGGGCGGATGTAGCGGGAATAGACGCCCATCAGCATGGCGATCGGGATCGTCGACATCACCGTGAAGGTGCCCCACGGGCTCTCGGCCAGCGCCTTGACGACGATCAGCGCGAGCACGGCGAGCAGGATCACCATGATCAGGAAGGTGCCGAACAGGGCGATGATGCCCGGCACGGTGCCGAGTTCGGCCCGGATCAGCTCGCCGAGGGACCGGCCGTCCCGGCGCATCGACACGAACAGGACCATGAAGTCCTGCACGGCGCCGGCGAGAACCACGCCCGCCAGGATCCAGAGCATGCCGGGCAGGTAGCCCATCTGGGCGGCGAGCACCGGGCCGACCAGCGGGCCGGCGCCCGCGATCGCCGCGAAGTGGTGACCGAACAGCACGCTCCGGTTCGTGGGCACGTAGTCGAGGCCGTCGTTGTGGCGCACGGCCGGCGTCACCCGTTTCGGGTCGAGGCGCATCACCTTGTCGGCGATGAATTTCGCGTAGTAGCGGTAGGCGATCAGGTAGACGCAGACGGAGGCGACCACGATCCAGAGGGCGTTGATCGTCTCGCCCCGCTGGCTCGCCACGATCGCCAGCGCCGCGGCGCCGAGCGCGCCCACGAGGGCCCAGGGCCCGTGCCTGCCGATCGCCGTGCCCATGATCCGCTCCCTCACCGATCCGCCTCGCGCGCGGCGCCACGCACGCGGGCTCCGGCGGGGACTTCGAGGTCCCGGGCTACACCGGCGGGTTATCCTATTGGTCCGCCGTTGACGCAAGCGATCCGAGCTGTGATGCAGCGTCGGCGGCGGCACGACGCCCAATCTGTCACATCGGGTCCCCGGCACGGCCCCGACCCCCTTCACGGCCCGGCTGCCGAGCTCCGTCGCCGCCCGCCGTCGGAGAAGGAAGGGTGCCGGCGCGGTCCGGGCCTGCGAGGAGCGCACGACAATGGCGAAGGTCGCATTCCTGGGTCTCGGCGTGATGGGCGGCCCGATGGCCGGCCACCTCGCCAAGAAGGGTGGCCACGACGTCACCGTCTACAACCGCACCAGCCCGAAGGCGGAAGCCTGGGTGAAGACCTACGGCGGCGCCTCCGCCCCCACGCCCCGGCAGGCCGCCGAGGGCGCCGAGATCGTGTTCGCCTGCGTGGGCAACGACGACGACCTGCGCAGCGTCGTGCTGGGTGACGAGGGCGCGCTCGCCGGCATGAAGCCCGGCGCGATCTTCGTGGATCACACCACGGCCTCGGCCGAGGTCGCCCGGGAACTCGCCGCGGCGGCCGAGGCCAAGGGCGTCGGCTTCATCGACGCCCCGGTCTCCGGCGGCCAGGCCGGTGCCGAGAACGGCGTGCTCACCGTGATGTGCGGCGGCGACGCGGCGACCTACGCCAAGGTCGAGGGCGCGATCGGGTCGTTCGCCCGCGCCTGCCGCCTCATGGGTCCGGTGGGCTCCGGCCAGCTCACCAAGATGGTCAACCAGATCTGCATCGCCGGGCTGGTCCAGGGCCTGTCCGAGGGCGTCCACTTCGCCAAGCGCGCCGGCCTCGACGTCGAGGCGGTGCTCGACGTGATCTCCAAGGGGGCCGCCGGCTCCTGGCAGATGGAGAACCGCGGCAAGACCATGAACCAGGGCAAGTTCGACTTCGGCTTCGCGGTCGACTGGATGCGCAAGGATCTGGGCATCCTGCTGGACGAGGCCCGCCGCAACGGCGCCAAGCTCCCGGTCTCGGCCCTGGTCGACCAGTTCTACGCCGAGGTCCAGGCCATGGGTGGCAACCGCTGGGACACGTCGAGCCTCGTGGCGCGTCTGGAGCGCTGACACCGTCGGCCCCCTCCCGGGACTCAACGACAAGGGGGGACGCGACAGGCTCCCTCTCCCGTGCGGTAGAGGGGACCAGCGCGGCTTTCGGAGACGGGTCAGCCCACTTCGTGCGGCGGATGAGACGATCTCATCCGAACAGATCGTCGACCTCCGCGGCCTCCGGATCCACCCAGCGCCAGTCCTCCCCCATCTGGTGGCGGAACCATGTGAACTGGCGCTTGGCGTAGGCCCGCGTATCCGCCTGACCGCGTGCGATCGCCGCCTCGAGACCGAGGGTCCCATCGAGATGGGCGATCAGGCCCGGCACCCCGTGGGCGCGCATGACCGGCAGCATCGGGTCGAGCCGGCGCTCCCGCAGGCCGGCGACCTCGTCCAGCGCGCCCTCGGCGATCATGGTCCGGAACCGGGCATCGATCCGGGCGCGCAGCACGGCGCGGTCCGGCGCCAGGAAGATCTTTTCGAGGGTCCGTCCCGCCAGCGGGCCGGGGACCGGATCGCCGTAGAAGCTGGCGATCGGGCGGCCCGTGGCGAGAAAGATCTCCAGGGCGCGCATCACGCGCATCCGGTCGCTCGGTCGCAGGCGGGCAGCCCCCGCGGGGTCGTGCCGGGCGAGATCGGCATGCAGCGCCTCGGTCGGGCGGCCCTCGGCCGCGTCCCGCACCTGCTGCCGCACTTCATCGGGCACCGACGGCAATTCCGAAAACCCCTGTTCCAGCGCCCGGAAATACAGGCCGGTGCCGCCGACGAAAACCGGCAACCGCCCGTCGAGCGACGCCAGCAGCGCCGCCGCGTCGCGGGAGAAGTGTCCGGCCGAGTAGTTCACGGCGCCGTCGACATGGCCGTAGAGCCGGTGGGGCACCCGGGCCTCCTCGTCCGGGTCGGGCCGGGCGGTCAGGCGTCGCAGATCGGCGTAGACCTGCATGGAATCGGTGTTGATCACCACGCCGCCGTGGCGCTCCGCCAGCCGGGCGGCCAGCGCCGACTTGCCCGACGCGGTGGGCCCTGCGATGAGGATCGCCGCCGGGCGAGCCCCGGCTTTTTCCCGGTCTGGCGGCAAGGCGAACCTCCACGATGCTGGTCGCGGTCCTGATAGCAAACCCGGATCGGCCGTCCATCACCGACGCGGTGCTGGCCGAGACGCGCGCCGTGCTGCGGACGGAGCACCGGCCCCGGATCCTGCACGGGGAGGTCGCGGCCGAGGTTCTGGTGCCGGGCGAGCCCTCGGCCGCCGCATCCCTCACGGAGCGGCTCCGCGCGGCGCTCGCGGGCGAGCCGATCGACCTCGCCCTGCTGCCCGCCGACGCCCACCGCCGCAAGCGCCTGTTCCTGGCCGACATGGATTCGACCATGATCGAGCAGGAATGCATCGACGAACTCGCCGGGACGCTCGGCCTCAAGGACCACGTCGCGGCGATCACCGAGCGGGCGATGCGCGGCGAGATCGCCTTCGAGCCGGCGCTGCGCGAGCGCGTGGCGCTCCTGAAGCACATCCCGGTCGAGGCGGTCGACGGATTGATCACCGAGCGCCTGACCCTGACCCCGGGCGGCCGCACCCTGGTGCGGACGATGCGGGCGCACGGCGTTCAGACCTGCCTCGTCTCGGGGGGCTTCACCCTGTTCACCGGACCCATCGCGGCGATGATCGGCTTCCATGAGCACCGGTCCAACCTGCTGGACGTCGCCGCGGGGCGGCTCACCGGCACGGTGGCCGATCCGATCGTCGGCAAGGCGGAGAAGCGCGCGACGCTCATCGAATTGCGGGACGCGCTGGGCCTCGGCCCTGCGGACACGCTCGCGGTGGGTGACGGCGCCAACGATCTCGACATGCTGGGCGAGGCCGGTCTCGGCGTGGCGTTCCGGGCGAAGCCCGCGGTCGCGGCTGCCGCGCGGGTCCGGGTCGAGCACGGCGACCTCACCGCGCTCCTGTACCTGCAGGGCTACGCGGCGGCGGAATTCGTGGGGTGAGGCTCAGTGCAGGGTGCGGGTCAGGGCGATGACCGTGCCGAGACCCGCAAGGGTCTGAACGCCGACCGCACCGACCAGCCAGCGCACCGTCTCGATCTTCGCGGAGGCGATCGCGCCTTTTACGGCCTCGATGTCGGCCTTGGCCCGACAGGACGATTCAGCGGTCAGTGCAGACTTCGGACCAGGGTGATGACCGCACCCAGGATCACGATAGTTTGGAGACCGACCGTACCGAACATCCACTTGATCATCTCTGCCTTCAGGGCCTCGATGTCGCCGCGCGTCTGAATGCGCAGAGCCTCGACATCGCTTCGAACGCCCTGAAGTTCGGTCCGCACGTCGCGGATGTCGCCCTTGGTCGCCCGATTGCCATCGCGCACATCGACCAGCGCGTCAGCGAAGCCCTCCGCCTGCTCGGGCGACAACTTCGCTTTGTCCCGCAGGGCGCGGGCGAATTTCAGGGTATCGAAGGCGACGGCCGTCATGGGGTTTGCAAGGGGTTTGCAAGCACACGCTTCCCGACTCGCACAGCCGGTGTGCCGCTCCGCGGCGGCGCGTCACTGCGGATCCCCTTAATGCACGAAGGCCGCCGCTCCGCGTGGAGCGACGGCCTTCGGCGGTGCGGGTGAGGCCGCTCAGTCGAGTCCGACGGCCACGAAGCGGACGTCGCCGGTGGCGCTGGCCACCAGGAGCAGGACCGACTTGCGTCCGTCCTTCTTGAGGCCGTCGATGCGCTTGGTCACCTCGGCCGGCGTGCTCACTGCCTCCTGGCCGACCTCGACAATCACCTCGCCGGGCTGGATCCGCTTGTCGGCGGCGGTCGAGTTCGGGTCGACGCGGGTGACGACCACGCCCTTCACGGTGTCCTTGATGGAGTACTTCTTGCGCAGCTCGTCGGTCATGCCGGAGAGGTTAAGGCCGAGCGCCTGACGGGTGGCGCTCTCGGGCTCCGGCTGGCGCATGTTGGCGAGCTGCGGCTTGTCGCTGTCCTCCAGGCGGCCGAGGGTGACGGGCTTGGTCACCTCCTCGCCCTTGCGCATCACGACCACGTCGACCTTCTGCCCCACGGGGGTCGAGGCGACGATGCGCGGCAGGTCGCCCGACGCCTTCACGGGGGCGCCGTTGAACTTCAGGATCACGTCGCCGACATCGATGCCCGCGGTCTTGGCAGGCCCCTTCTCGTCCACGCCGGCCACCAGGGCACCCCGCGCCCCACCCTTGAGATTGAGCGCCTCCGCGGTGGCGTCGTCGACGTTCTGGATGCGCACGCCGAGCCAGCCGCGGCGGACCTCGCCGAAGTCGCGCAGCTGGTCGATCACGGGCTTGGCCGTGCCCGACGGGACCGCGAAGCCGATGCCCACCGAGCCGCCGGTCGGCGACAGGATCGCCGTGTTGATGCCGATCACCTCGCCGTCCATGTTGAACAGCGGACCGCCCGAGTTGCCCTTGTTGATGGCCGCGTCGGTCTGGATGTAGTTGTCGTAGGGTCCGGACTCGATGTTCCGGCCCCGGGCCGAGACGATGCCGGCCGAGACCGAGCCGCCGAGGCCGAACGGGTTGCCGATGGCGATGACCCAGTCGCCCGGCCGCATCTTGTCGGAATCGCCGAACGGCACCGCCTTCAGGGGGCGATCGGCGGTGGGCTTCACCCGCAGGACCGCGAGGTCGATCTTCGAATCCTTGCCGACGATCTCGGCCTTGAGCTTGGTGCCGTCGTGCAGGATGACCTGGATGTCGTTGGCGTCGCCGATGACGTGGTTGTTGGTCACCACGAGGCCGGCGGCGTCGATGATGAAGCCGGAGCCCAGGGAGTTCGACTTGCGCTGCTGACGAGGACCCTCTGCCTCGCCGCCACCACCACCGCCGCGGCCGCCGCGCCGGTTGAAGAACTCCTCGAACAGATCCTCGAACGGGGTGCCCGGCGGCACCTGCGGCATGGTGCGGCTGCCGCGGGCCTCGACCGTCGTAGAGGCGGAGATGTTCACCACCGCGTCCGTGACCTGCTCGGCGAGGTCGGCCAGCGAGGCCGGCCCCTTGGCGAAGGCCGGAATCGGCAGGGCTGCCGTGGCCACCGAGGCGCCGATCAGGATCGAGGCCATGAGCGCGCGCGCGCGGGAGCGGGGCTGCGCTTGCGCGCGGTCGAACGACGCCTCGGGGGCGCTCGCGACGGGGTGCATGGTCGACCTCTTCAAGAACGCGTTTCCGGCCCCGCGGGACTGGACCGAGGTTCGGCCGCCCGCGGGTTTTCCTGTAAGGTAGTCTCCGGGCTCCGGAGCGCCAACTCGCGCCCCGATCAGCGCGGCGTCCCGACCGCGGCCCCGGTCGTCGACCCGGTGGTCGCGCTCGGATCGACCGGTCCGCGCGGACCACGCGGCGCCGAGGCGGCCGCCTTGCCCTGCGGGTCGCTGAAGTAGCGGAAGAAGTCCGAGCTGGGGCTGATCACCAGCCGCGTGTCGGAGCCCTTCAACCCGGTCTCGTAGGCCTGCATCGAGCGATAGAAGCTGAAGAAGTCCGGGTCCTTGCCGAACGCGTCCGCGAGGATGCGGTTCTTGTCCGCGTCACCCTGTCCGCGCAGCTGCTCGGATTTCTGGGTAGCCTCGGCCAGGATCACCGTGACCTCGCGTTCGGCCTTGGCGCGGATCGTGGCGGCGATCTGGTCGCCGTTGGCCCGGATGTCGGCGGCCTCGCGTTCGCGCTCGGTCTTCATCCGCCGGTAGACGGCAGCGGAGTTCTGAGCGGGCAGGTCGACGCGGGTCATGCGCAGATCGACGATCTCGATGCCCAGCGCCTTGGCCTGCCGGTTCACGTCCTCCTGGATCTGATGCATCAGCTGGCCGCGATCGGTCTTCACGATGGCGTCGCGGGTCGAGCGGGCCAGCACGTTGCGCAGGCTGGAATTCGTGAAGCTCGCGAGCCTCTGGTTGGCCAGCCCGATATTGCCCACCGCCTGATAGAAGCGCAGCGGATCGAGGATCCGGTAGCGGGCGAAGGCGTCCACCTCCAGGTTCTGCCGGTCGGCGGTGAGCACCGTCTGCACCGGCAGGTCGAGGTCGAGCACGCGCTTGTCGAAGATGACCACGTTCTCCATGAACGGGATCTTGAAGTACAGGCCTGGCTTCTCCTCGCCGGTGGCGTTGAGGACGGCGCGGACGCGGCCGAACTGCAGGACGAGGGCCTGCTGCATTTGGCCGACGGTGAAGATCGACGCATAGAGGCCGATCGCGACGATCGCGGCGATGGCGATCAGGCCGGTGCGGAGGGCCTGCTTCATCGGGCGGCTCCCGTCTGGGTCTGGGCGCGGGCGCCGAACTCCGCGAGCGGCAGCACCGGCAGCACGCCGGCGGCGGTCGCCGCCCCGGGCTGCGTCCCGTTCTGGTCGATGATCACCTTGTTCACGGAGCCCAGGACCTTCTCCATCGTCTCCAGGAAGATCCGCTCGCGGCTGATCGCCGGGGCGGCCTTGTAGGAGGCGTAGACCTCGCTGAACCGGGCCGCCTGGCCGGTGGCGTCGGCGGTCGCCTTGGTCCGGTAGGCCTCGGCCTGCTGGACGATCTGGGACGCCTTGCCGCGGGCCTGCGGCACCTCGCGGCTGGCGTAGGTCTTGGCCTCGTTCTGCGCCGTGTCGGCGTCCTGCTGGGCGGCGTTCACGTCGATGAAGGCGGGACGCACCTCCGGCGGCGGGTTGACCGAGACGAGCTGCACCACCTCGATGCGGACGCCGGCCCCGTACTCGTCGAGGGCCTTCTGGACCATTTCCTTGACTTCCTGGGCGATGCTCGACTGCTCGTTGGTGAGGATCGCCTGGATGTTGCGGCGGCCGATCACCTCGCGCATCGCGCTCTCGGAGATCGCCTTGATGGTGCCCTCCGGGTTCTGGAGGTTGAACACGAAGTCGGAGGCCTTCAGCGGGTTGACCCGCCACTGCACCTCGAAGTCGAGATCGACGATGTTCTCGTCGCCGGTGAGCATCAGGCTCTCGTCCGGCACGTCGCGGGTGCGGCCCTGGCCGCCGGGACCGGCACGGAAGCCGATCTGGATCGAATTCTGGGAGCCGACGTCGGGCTTGACCACGCCACCGATCGGATAGGGGAAGTTGTAGCGCAGGCCCTCGCCCTTGGTGCCGATGTAGCGGCCGAAGATCGTCTCGATGCCGACCTGACGGGGATAGACAGTGTAGAAGCCGGTGGCGAGCCAGATCGCCACGGCCAGGACGGCGATCACCGCCGCGCTGCGGCCGCCGCCGACACCCGTCGATCCGCCGCCGCCGTAGCCGCCACCCGTGCCGCCGCCGCCCGGGATCAGACCGCGCAGGCGATCCTGCCCGCGCCGCAACAGGTCCTCGAGACTCGGCGGCGTCTTGCCGCCGCCACCGCCGCCACCCCAGGGACCGCCGCCGTTGCCGCCGGGCCGACCCCAGGGCCCCCCGCCACCGCTCTGATTGCTCCAAGGCATTCTAGCCGTCGTCTCCTGCCTGCCCGCGCCCGGCCCGCATCCCGGCCCGCGCCCCCTGCCTGAACGGCCACGCTCGCCCGCCTAGTCCCGACCATCCGGCCCGGCCGCGATGCGATCGCGGCCGATCGGGGTCTCTAAGAACCTGCCCGCGCGCATGATCCCACAGGATGTGCAGACCCGGCGTGAGCGCGCACCCGACAGGCACCTGCGGGCGCACGCCCCATGCTGTCAAGGCAGGCAGGTGGGCATGCGCGGCGTGGAACGCAAATGCGGCGGCGCGCCTCAGCGGACGCGCTCCCAATCGACGAAGGCGAAGGCGTGCTCGTCCCGGGGTCCCGCCGGATGCGCCTCGCGGCGCGTCTCCCGGAACCGGCCGTGGTCGAAGGCCGGGAATCGCACGTCGCCCTCGGGCTCGGCGGCGACCTCGGTGAGGTGGAGCCGGTCGGCAAACGGGAGGGCGAGGGCGTAGATCTCGGCGCCGCCCACCACCATCAGCTCCGTCCCGGCGGCGGCGGCCAGCGCCGCCTCCCAGTCGTGGACGATCTCGGCCCCCGCGGCGCGGAAACCGCGGTCCCGGGTGAGCACCAGGGTGCGGCGGCCGGGCAGCGGCCGCCCGATCGAGTCCCAGGTCCGCCGGCCCATCAGCATCGGCTTGCCCATGGTCAGCGCCTTGAACCGCTTCAGGTCGCTGGAGAGATGCCAGGCGAGGCCGTTGTCGCGGCCGATCACGCCGTTGCGGGCGACGGCTGCGACGAGGGAGACGATCGGGCTCATACCGCCACCGGGGCCGCGATGGCCGGATGCGGGTCGTAGCCCGCGACGGAAAAGTCCTCGTATCGGAAGGCGAAGAGGTCGCGGACCTCCGGGTTGATCCGCAGCTGCGGCAGCGGGCGCGGGGCGCGGGTCAGCAGGGTGCGGGTCTGCTCCAGGTGGTTCCGGTAGAGATGGGCATCGCCGAAGGTGTGGACGAAATCGCCGACCCCGAGGCCGGTCACCTGGGCGATCATGTGGGTCAGGAGCGCGTAGCTCGCGATGTTGAACGGCACGCCGAGAAACACGTCCGCCGAGCGCTGGTAGAGCTGGCAGGAGAGCCGCCCCTCGCTCACGTAGAACTGGAACAGGCAATGGCAGGGGGCGAGCGCCATGCGGTCGAGGTCGGCCGGGTTCCAGGCCGAGACGATCAGGCGACGGGAGTCGGGGTTGCGCCGGATCTCGTCAAGCACCCAGGCGATCTGATCGACGGTGCCGCCGCCCGGCTTCTCCCAGGAGCGCCACTGCTTGCCGTAGACCGGGCCGAGATCGCCGTCCGCGTCCGCCCACTCGTCCCAGATCGTCACGCCGTTCGCCCGGAGCGCCGCCACGTTGGTGTCGCCGGCCAGGAACCAGAGCAGTTCGTGGATGATCGAGCGCAGGTGCAGGCGCTTCGTGGTGACCAGCGGGAAGCCCGCCGCGAGGTCGAAGCGCATCTGGTGGCCGAACACCGAGAGCGTCCCGGTGCCGGTGCGGTCGTCCTTGGCGGCGCCCTCGTCGAGGATGCGCCGCAGCAGGTCCTGGTAAGCGTCCATCGTGCATTCCTGCGCGCGGGCGGAGCGCCCGGCAAGTTCGACGGCGGCATCTGTCCACCGTCGTCACGCGGCCCGGCGGTCAGGGCGGCCAGAGCAGGTAGGTGACGAGGGCGAGGTTCGACCAGCCATGCAGGGCGATGCCGGGCCAGAGGCGGCCGGTGCGCCAGCGCAGCCAGCCGAGCGCCAGGGCGAGGGGCAGCAGCGAGACCGGCCGGGCGAGCCCCCAGGACGAGATGTGGGCGGCGGCGAAGATGATCGCGGTGACCAGGATGGCGGCCCTGGGTCCGAGAACCGCCTCGGTCCGGGCATAGGCCTCGCCGCGCAGGAGCAGCTCCTCGGCCACCGGGGCGAGGATCGCGAGATAGGCAAGCCACGCCGCGACCGCAGCCTGGCTCATGAACGGCGACAGCCGCACGTGCTGGCCGAAGCTCGCGCCGAACAGCTCCGCCGTGCCGGTCACCCAGACGATGTGCAGCACCGGCCAGACGAGGAGGACACCCAGCAGCGCCACGGGCCGCATCCCGTTCGGGCGCTCACGATCGAGGGCGAGGCGCCGCCGCCAGCCGGTCCGGTCCCGCCACCACGCGGCGCCCACCACCAGACCGGCAAGGAACACCTGCCGGAGGGCATCGGTGGCGAAGGCACGGTGGGCCAGTTCCACCGCGCCCAGGAACGGGCGCCGCTCCGGCGGCAGGAACGGGTCGATCCCGCTCCACAGATCGAACCCGACGCGGACGCTTCCCAGCGCGAGCAGGCTCGCGGCACCGAGGTAGAAGACGACGAGCGCGACCAGGGCGATGAGGCTCCAGATCGCCCGTCCGACGCCGGGACGCGGGACATCGGGCGACGCGCCGGGACGCGACTGCGCGCTTCCGGCAACAGCCTCGCCGAGAGACTCGCCCTGAGACAGCGGCGCGACACGATCGGGCTTCAAAACCGGACCGATCCCCTCTATATCTTGGGTGCCGGTCGCGAGGCCGGCTATGGCGATAAACGTTCTTCGCAATAAACCTATCGGACCCGGGGGCGGTACCCGGCGCCTCCACCCGAACCCAGGACATGCTGCCGCAAGGGGCGTGTCACGAGCCTGGGCTCCGGCGGGGGCGAAGTTAGGATCGACGAGGGCGTAAAGGTTGGACTTTCGCTCGGCATGGTTCCGCCGTTATCGGGCCTTCGCAAGAGTTGCCAACGACAACTTTGCTCCGGTGGCGGTGGCCGCGTAAGCGGTCCCCAATACCGATCTGAAGTCCTAGCGGGTAGCACCGCATAGGCGGGGTCCGGAGGCACCTGGCACCAGAAGCCTCCACTTCATTCCTCGGTCCGGCCATCCGCGGCGGGGCGCCGGGCGCAGACCGGGCTAGAGCGCGACCGCAGATGGCAGACGACCTGATCCGCTACGACCTCCTGGTACAGGACGCCCTGCGCGGCGTGGTGCGCAAGGTGCTGACCGACGCGGCCCGCGAAGGGCTGATGGGCGAGCACCATTTCTACGTCTCGTTCCGGACCGAGGCGCCCGGGGTCCGGATGTCGCAGGCCCTGCGCGAGAAGTACCCGCAGGACATGACCATCGTCCTGCAGCACCAGTTCTGGGACCTGAACGTCACCGAGCATGCCTTCGAGGTCGGGCTGTCCTTCTCGGGCGTGCCGGAGCGGCTGCTGGTGCCGTTCGACGCCCTGTCGGGCTTCTTCGACCCCTCCGTCCAGTTCGGCCTGAAGTTCGACCTCAGCGAGGCTGGCGAGACGCCCGAGGAGGCGAACACCGCACCGGCCAAGCCGGGACCGCGGGGGGCAGGCTCCGAACCCGGCGAGGTCCGCCCCAAGGCCGCCGAAGTCGCCACGATCGGAGCGAGCGCCCCGAAAGGGCTTCCGGCGCCGGCCGCGCAGGGCGAGAAATCCACCGGCAAGGCCGACGAGAAGGCGCCCCGCCCCGCCGCCAAGAAAGAAGGCGAGGAAGGCAGCGCCGAGGTCGTGAGCCTGGACGCGTTCCGCAAGAAGAGCTGAACCTGTCCCGGGCCGAATCGACGGCCCCGGGCTTCATGCGGTGGACGACACGGTCCGCAGCCGATGCTGTCGGTCGCTTCGCGGAAGCATCGCGCGAAGCGCTTCGACGAGGGCCTTAAGCTGGTCGCGATTCTGTTGAACGCGTCGGCAATCGCGACGATCGGCATCGCCGTGATCAATCCCCTCGCACAGCGGCATCTGGATCTGCTCGCCGAGGGGGGTGGACTTTGCTGACAGCGGCAATCGTCCTACATTTGATGGGTCAGCTGGTGATCAGATTCCTGCGCCTGGAGGATTGATCGGATGACCCAGGCCTATGCAAACCAGATTCTTGGCATCGCTTTAGCGATGTCGGCCGTGACCTTTGCCGGCGTCTGGATCGCGAGCCGGATCTACGACCACAACACGCGCAAGCTCGAGGCACGCCGGAGCGATTAGCCCCGCGCCACGGCCTCCATGCGCAGGCCGTGCTCCGGCCGAAGCGTCACCCGGTGGAGCGGCGTGACCGGCAGGTGATCCTCCGGTAACCGGAAGCGCACCGCCCGGACCACATGCGCCAGCACGATCACGGCCTCCTGAATTGAAAAGCTCTGGCCGATGCAGACCCGCGGCCCCGCCCCGAACGGCAGGTAGGCGAAGCGGGCGATCACGTCGCGCCGCTCCGGCAGGAACCGCTCCGGCACGAAGGCGTCGGGATCCTCCCAGAGCAAGTGGTGGCGGTGGAGGACCCAGGGCGCGATCATCACCAGCGAGCCCCGCGGGACCTTGATCCGGCCGAGCCGGTCGTCCCGGATCGCCTGCCGGCTGAGGAACGGAACCGGCGGAAACAGCCGCATCGCCTCCTCGATCACCGCCCGGGTGAAGGGCAGCGCCTCGATGGCGAAGTCCCCCGGCCCGGCCGCATCGACCTCGGCCTCGATCCGCGCCTGCGCGGCGGGATCCTGCGAGAGGCAGTACAGAGCCCAGGTCAGGGAATTGGCGGTGGTTTCGTGCCCAGCCGCGATGAAGGTGACGATGTTGGCCTTCACGGCGAGGTCGGAGAGGCCGTTGCCGGTCTCGGGATCCTGCGCCGCGAGGAGCAGGGTAAGGAGGTCCCGGGGCGCCTCGCCCCGCGCCATCAGCGCCTTGCGCCGGGCGATGAGTTCGTCGACCACCTCGGCGAAGAAGCGCCCCGCCGGCCGCGCCCGCAGGCGGCCGATCCGGGGGACGAAATCGGGCACGCCGAACACGTCGAGGGGGTCGATCGGCCCCACCGCCTCCAGGAAGCGCGTGATGGCGCGGCCCAGAGCATCCGGATCGCTCGGCAAACCCTGGGTGAAGATCGTCCGCTCCAGCACGTCGAGGGTGACGCGGGTCATCTCGAGGGCCACGTCGACCTGCTTGCCAGCCCGGCGGCCGAGGCGGCGGGCGAGGCGGGCGCCGGCCGCGTTCATCGCCTCGGAGAATCCCTGGACCGTGCGGGCGTTGAAGATCGGCGCCAGCGTCCGGCGCTGAAGCCGCCACTCGTCGCCCTCGGCGCTGAGCAGGCCGTTGCCGAGCCCGGGGGCGAGGACCCGGCGCTGGAGGTCGTCCTTGCGGTAGCCGTCCGCATTCTCGATGAGCAGGTAACGGATCAGCGCCGGGTCGCTCACCAGGGTGATCCGGCCCATCGCGCCTTCGGCCGCCACCACCGGCAGCTTGAAATGCGCGTCCATCCAGGTGGTGATCGGGTTCTTCCGAGCCGCCCGCAGGAACGCGAACAGGCCGAGGGGCTCGCGCAGGCGCGGCGGCACGGCGGGGCGGAACCGGGTGGGGGGCTCGGGCAGGTCGATCGTCGCGCTCATCGGCTCCTTGTCCGGCGGGAACAGAGGTCCGCTCTTGTCGGGGTGCCGGGAAAACCGGCATCGCGATTCACCCGCGCCTCATTTAAGTAGGCACCGCACTGCACCAGACGTAGAGGCCACGATGTCGCCCACCGAGACCGCCACCCGCACCGAGTCCGATACCTTCGGTCCGATCGAGGTCCCGGCGCATCGCTACTGGGGTGCGCAGACCCAACGTTCGATCCAGAACTTCAAGATCGGGACCGACCGGATGCCGGCGCCGCTGGTGCACGCCCTGGGCGTCGTGAAGCAGGCCGCCGCCCTGGTGAACAAGGATCTGGGCGCCCTCGAGCCGGCGCTGGCCGACGCGATCGCGGCCTCGGCCGCCGAGGTCGTCGAGGGCCGCTACGACGACGAGTTCCCCCTCGTCGTCTACCAGACCGGCTCGGGCACACAGTCGAACATGAACGCCAACGAGGTGATCGCCAGCCTCGCCAACGAGCGCCTCGGGGGCAAGCGCGGCGGTAAGTCGCCGGTCCACCCGAACGACCATTGCAACCGCGGCCAGTCCTCCAACGACACCTTCCCCACCGCCATGCACATCGCGGTGGCGCGGGAGATCCAGGGGCGCCTGCTGCCGGCGCTGTCCCACCTGCACGGCGCCCTGGACGCCAAGGCCAAGGCGTTCGAGTCGATCGTCAAGATCGGCCGCACCCACCTGCAGGACGCCACGCCGGTCTCGCTGGGCCAGGAATTCTCCGGCTACGCCGCACAGGTGGCGCTCGGCGGATCGCGGGTCGCCGCGACCCTGCCTGGGGTCCTGGCGCTCGCCCAGGGCGGCACCGCGGTCGGCACAGGCCTCAACGCCCATCCGGAATTCGCGGAGCGCTTCGCCGCCAAGGTCGCCGAGCTGACCGGGCTGCCCTTCACCTCGGCCGAGAACAAGTTCGAGGCGCTCGCCACCCACGATGCCCTGGTGTTCACCCAGGGCGCCCTCGCGGCGCTCGCCGCCGGCCTGTTCAAGATCGCCCAGGACATCCGCTTCCTCGGCTCGGGTCCGCGCTCGGGCCTCGGCGAGCTGTCCCTGCCCGAGAACGAGCCCGGCTCCTCGATCATGCCCGGCAAGGTCAACCCGACCCAGTGCGAGGCCCTGACCATGGTCTGCGCCCAGGTGATCGGCAACGGCACCACGGTGAGCTTCGCCGGCAGCCAGGGCAATTTCGAGCTCAACGTGTTCAAGCCGGTGATCGCCAACGCGGTGCTGCAATCGGTGCGCCTGCTCGCCGACGCGGCGGTGAGCTTCACCGACAATTGTGTGGTCGGCATCAAGGCCAACGAGGACAAGATCGCCGACCTGATGAGCCGCTCGCTCATGCTGGTGACCGCGCTGGCCCCCTCGATCGGCTACGACAGGGCCGCCGAGATCGCCAAGACCGCGCACAAGAACGGCACCACCCTCAAGCAGGAGGCGCTGCGCCTCGGCTACGTGACCGAGGCGGAGTTCGAGCGCGTGGTCCGGCCAGAGACCATGCTGGCGCCGAGCGCCGACTAAGGTTGGGGACTTGCCGGCGCGGGGTCTCCTGCGCCGGTCACGGGAGGCGATCCATGGCCGAGATCATCAACCTGCGTCAGGTCCGCAAGGCAAAGGCCCGTGCCGACGCCGACACGAAGGCCGAATCCAACCGGATCGCCTTCGGGCAGCCGAAGAAGGCCAAGACGCTCCAGCAGCGCCGCAAGGCCCTGGAGACCGAGCGCCACGAGGGCCATCGCCTGGAGCGGGGCGCGCCGGATCCTGACGCAGCTGACTGAAAGCGGATCCGGATGCGGCAGCCTCACCGTCTTTGCGAGCGGAGCGAAGCAATCCAGTTGCGCCACGCCGACCAGGATCGCGCTGCCCTGGATTGCTTCGCTCCGCTCGCAAAGACGGGAAGGGCGGCCGCGTCGGCATGAGTGCGGGCATCACCAAGCGCTCGGTGATGATCGCCGGCCACCGCACCAGCGTATCCCTGGAGGATCCGTTCTGGGGCGCGCTCCGGGAGATCGCCGAAGCCCGTGGCCAGTCGGTCCAGGCGCTCGTCGGCACGATCGATGCCCGACGCAGCGGCCAGAACCTGTCGTCGGCGATTCGCGTGTTCGTCCTGGAGACCGTTCGCGCGGGCCTCATCCCGGAAACGTGAGAGGGGTCCCGCCCCTTCGCTCTTCTGATCGCGGCCGCGTTGTGACATTTGCGTGACAAATCCACGCCGGAAGCATCGCCCATGACCAACCGAGAGCCGCTGCTGAAACCCGTGCCGATCGCGGAGCTGCGCCCCACGCAGATGACGGTGGGCTATCGGGAGGTGTCGGAGAAGCGGCGCCGCTGGCGGGAATACGACGGCGAGAAGAAGAAGGCATTCCTCGGCGCCCACATGATCCCGACGCTGCTGGGGCCGAAGAAGCACCACTACATCATCGATCACCACCACCTCGCCTGCGCCCTCCACGAGGAGGGGGTCGAGAGCGTTCTCGTCACCGTGGTGGCCGACCTGCACTACCTCGACAAGGACGCGTTCTGGACGGTGTGCGACCACAAGTCCTGGGTGCATCCCTACGATGCCGAGGGCGTGCGCCAGGCCTTCAAGGAGATCCCGAGGTCGGTGGATGCCCTGGCGGACGATCCGTACCGCAGCCTCGCCGGCGAATTGCGCCGGGCCGGCGGCTTCGCCAAGGACACGACCCCGTTCAGCGAGTTCCTGTGGGCCGACTTCCTGCGGCGCAACGTCAAGGAGAAGCGCATCGAGGGCGATTTCTCCTCCGCCCTGGAGAAGGCGATGTCGCTCGCCAAGTCCAAGGATGCCGACTACCTCCCCGGCTGGTCCGGCCCGGTGACCCGCCGTCAGCATTGAGGGCCGCGGCGCGGCCGCGTGTCCGCATCGCGCGGTCGGAAGGATCGCGAGACCGGCCTGAGGGAGAACCCGATCGGCAGGCTCGGTGCCCGGGCCGGTGCTCGCGGGGATGCGGGCTGCCTGCCCGAAAATCGCCCCGGCCCTGAGCGAGGGTCCCGCGGGCACCCGCGCCCGCCCTCTCCAGCCGGACGAACAACCCCGCATGCCGATGCCGCGTTTCGCCCAGAGCCTCGCGCTCGCCGCCCTGCTCCTGCCCGCCGCCGCCCAGGCCCAGGACCGCGGCAGCCTCACCCCGAAGCCGCTGCCGCCCCTGGAGCATCCCGACGCGCCCTCGACCCCCGCCAAGGCCCTGTTCGGCCGCGTCACCCGGGCGTCCTCCGGTCCGGCCCATATCTACGGCTTCTACGCCAAGGGCTGCTTCTCCGGGGGTGAGGCGCTGCCGCTCGACGGCCAGAACTGGCAGGTCATGCGTCCGTCGCGCAACCGGATGTGGGGCACGCCCTACCTCGTCGACTTCATCGAGCGCCTGTCGCAGAAGGCCGCCCGGGTCGGCTGGCCGGGGCTGCTCGTGGGTGACATGGCCCAGCCCCGCGGCGGCCCGATGATCACCGGCCACGCCTCCCACCAGATCGGCATCGACGCCGATGTCTGGTTGACGCCGATGCCCGACCACCGCATGAGCCGGGCGGAGCGCGAGGAGACCTCGGCGACCGACATGGTCCGGCCCGACCGCCTCGATATCGATCCGCAGGTGTGGACGCCGACGCATCTGCAGCTGATCAAGATGACCGCCGAGCAGCCGGAGGTGGAGCGCATCTTCGTCAACGCGGCGATCAAGAAGGCGCTCTGCCGCGACGCCGCGGGCAGCCGCTGGATGTCCAAGGTGCGCCCGATGTACGGGCACAACTATCACTACCATATCCGCCTCTCCTGCCCGGCCGGCCAGGAGGAGTGCCAGCCTCAGGGCGCGCCGCCTCCGGGCGACGGCTGCGACGACCTCGGCTACTGGTTCTCGGACAAGGTGCTCCACCCGAAGCCCCCGAAGGTGCCGCCGAAGCCCAAGCCGGCCATGACCATGGCGGCGCTGCCCTCGGCCTGCCGGACGGTGCTGAAGGCGCCGTAGACGGGGTGGTGCAGCGCTTCGGCCGGTTCGACCCGCCGGCCCGATGTGCTAACGCCACCGGATGCCCCGCTGGCTCTTCCTCCTCCTCGCCACCGCCGTCGCCCTCTCGGTCCTGGGCAGCGTGCTGATCGTGCTGCGCAGCCCGAACAGCACGCCCCCCCTGGCGGGGGGCAACCGCTCCGCGCCCGCGGCGCCGGGCGCGCAGACGCGGCCCGGCAGCAGCCCGTGAGGCTCAGGCGGCGATCTGCGGCCCCGCCGCGCCGCTGACGCCGATGCCGCCGAGACCGCTCCGACAGGGCAGCGCGGATACCGGGACAGCCTTCGCGTCCGCGACATCGGGAAACGCCGACGCGAGGCTGGACGTCGGTGGCGAATTCCGGCTTGTAACCCGAGGGACGCCCCCGAAGGGCCGTCCTGCGGGGCGCGAGGGGAACCGATCTGGATGGAGACGGGCGGGACCGCGACGAGCCATGTGCCGGCCAACCTGAAGGCGGAGGCGCACCGGGGCGACCCCTTCGCCGCGGCCGTGCGCGCGACCCGGATGCCGATGATCATCACGGATCCGTCCCAGTACGACAACCCGATCGTCTTCGTGAACGACGCGTTCCTGAAGCTGACCGGCTACACCCGGCTCGAGGTGGTCGGCCGCAACTGCCGCTTCCTGCAGGGTCCCGACACCGATCCGGCGGCCGTCGACCGGCTCCGGGACGGCATCCGGCAGGGGGACGACGTCCAGGTCGACCTCCTCAACTACCGCAAGGACGGCACGACCTTCCAGAACGCCCTCTATGTCGGGCCGGTGCGGGATGCGGAGGGCCGGGTCGTCTACTTCTTCGCATCGCAGTTCGACGTGAGCGAGCACCATGCGCTGAGAGGTGAGATCGAGCGGCTGAAACGCGCCCTCGCCGAGGCCGAAGCCAAGCTCGCGGCCCGCTAGGATCCGGCCCAGAATCCGCGCGACGCTCAGGGCCTCGTCAGGAAGCCGATCGGCTCGCGGCCCGGCTGGCCGAGCCAGAGCAGCGCCGCGCCGAGGCCGAGGCCGATCAGGGAGACCGGCGCCAGCGTGAGCGGCAGGCCCAGAATGTGCCAGAGCCAGGGGGCCGCCCCCTCCACGCTGCCCTGCAGGGCGCCCGCCTTGTCCTTGAACAGGGTGGCGATCAGGTCGGAGAGCGGCGTCACCCGCAGGCCGTTGTTGGCGATCGATCGGGCGCCGTCATAGACCAGCGCGACGAAGCCGCCGGCCATCAGCAGAAAGCCCAGGACCCGGGCCAGGAAGCGGAACATCGCGGGGCCTTCTGAGCCGTGCCGTGTCGACCTTGCCCTGTGGGCTGTGGCGGGTGCGCGGGCGCGCCCGCCACGGGAGTATGGGTCCGCGACGCCCGGTGCAAGCGGCCGGTGCGAACGCCGGCACGGCCTGTTGCCCGGTCACCGGACGCGTGCCACAGCCTCGCCCGGCGGCGGCGGGCCGTGTGCGGGAACGGTGAACCTTGGACGCGCGTGCGGAGAACCTCGGCCTCGTGATCTTCGATTGCGATGGCGTTCTGGTCGATAGCGAACCCTTGAGCCTCGCCTGCCTCACCGCGGGGCTCAACCGGATCGGCGTCGATATCGATCGCGCCACCGTGGGCGCGCGCTTCACCGGCACGGCGATGCCCTCGATCATGGCGCATATCGCCCGCGATTACGGAATCACCGCCCCCCCGGGCTTCGTCGAGGCGGTGAAGGCCGAGACCCTGGCGCTGTTCGACGCGAAGCTGATTGCGATGCGCGGCGTCGCCGAGGCCGTGGCCGCCCTGGACCTGCCGGTCTGCGTGGCCTCGAGCAGCGATCCCGTGCGGCTGCGCCACTCCCTGACCCTGACCGGGCTGCTGCCCCTGTTCGGCGAGCGCGTCTTCTCCTCGGTGCAGGTGTCCCGGGGCAAGCCCTTCCCCGACCTGTTCCTGTTCGCCGCCGCGCGCATGGGCGTCGATCCGGCCGCCTGCCTGGTGATCGAGGACAGCGTGCCCGGGGTCACGGCCGCCCGGAGCGCCGGCATGCGGGTGGCGGGCTTCACCGGGGGCGGCCACTGGGGGCACGACCCGGCGGGGGCAGACCTCCTGCGGGCGGGCGCCAGCCGGATCTTCTCGGACTTCTCCGCCCTCGCTGCGGTCCTCGCCGCGGCCTGAACGATCCCGTCTCTCCGGAGCGCGGCCGGGACCGGCTTCCTGCCAGAAGGGCCGCGAAATTCGCAAGTCCGTTCCGTTGACGGCCGGCGGCACCGCCTCCATCTTCAAGGTGTCGGAACAGCCGCGCCCCAGGCGCCGAACGCTCCGGCCGCGGTGATTTGAGAAGCGTCGCTTGCGCCGCGTGATCAAACGCTAAAGCACTGCGACGGCCCCTGCGCCGCGCGGTCCTTCAGTCTGGAGGACGTCCGATGATCAGTCGAACGCAGTCCTTTCGATTCCCGCTCCCGAACGCGCCCTGCTCCCGTGCCGATCGTCGGCGCTGTCGACGATAGCCCGCCGATCCTCCGTAGCAGCCGACGCGATCCGGCACGGCCTTGCGCCGCGGCCGAGGGAGTTCCCAATCCGATGCACAGTTTCGCAGAGTTCACGCCCGAAGACCGCCCCGATCCCGCCGACCCGATGGCCCCGCGCACCGCACCGGCCCGGGTGATCGAGATCGGTGAGATCACCGCCGGAATCGCCGTACCCGAGGGGCGCGGGGTCCGATTCTTCTCATCGGCGCGGGATTTCGACGGTCTGGACGGTGTCGTCTTCCGCACCGCCGAGCAGGCCGCCCGCGCCGCCCGGGCACGCATGAACGCCCAGACCCGGCCGGCCGCGCGCGCGGGTCGGCCGGCCCTGCGCCGCGCCTGAGCCGCGCGCTACTTGCTGCACTCGTCGCGGGTCCGCTTCATCGCCTCCGCGAACCCGCCGAGGGCGTACTCGTCGCTCGTCGGACTCCCGCGGAGCGACGTGGTCTTGATCACGAGCTTGGGGTTGCGGGCGCTCATCTCGGTGACGACCCGCGCCTCCTCGGCGGGGTTCTGCAGCCACGCGTTGCCGTCCTTCACCACGAGGCCGTAGCGGCTGGCGCCGAGATTGAGGCTCGGATCGGAAGGGGCGGCCGCCGCGCCGGGCTTGATCTGGGAGGCCGCGGGTTTCGACGGGAAGCCCAGCATCACCGCCACCTCGTTCTGCACGTTCTCGCCCTTCCGGACGCTCACGAACAGGTAGGCGGTGTCGCGCTTCAGGGTCTTGGGCGAGCGCGTCTGCGGCTGGGCGATGGCGTAGCAGAGCTTGCTGCGGCCGTCGCCGTTCACGAACACGTTCCAGTCGCCGAAGATCGCCACCGGGGTGGCCTGCTGCATCCCGGGCGGCGTGGCCGACTTCTTCTCGGCATGCCTCGCGCGCCCGTGCCGGCGCCCGCGCCGGGACGGGGCCGCGTCGTCCGCACCCGCCGCCGGCGCGGCCTCCTGTGCGGCGACGGCCGTGGCGGACAGGCACGCGCCGCCCAGCCCTCCAAGGAGACCTGTTGCGAGCCCGGATGCGAGCAGGGCAAGGGCTCCGGCCGGGAGCAGGCGGCTGACGCAAACCATCTTCACTTCCTGACGACGGGCGGCACCGTCAGGCGCCGCACCGGGGTTCTGGATTAGTGAAGCTTGCGTAAAACGTCGGCAAGATGGCGGCGCGCGTTACCCTGTCCTTTAGAGCGCGCGGGCTTCCGAAGCCCGGGCCGCGATAACGGCGGCCGGCACCGCGATGGTCTCGACCGCCGGGGCGGAGGGCGCGGCGATCGCGTTGGGCTGGACAGGCGCGGCGCGCGCGTGGGCCGGTTCCTTGCGGGGCGGGTCGTTGTAGGGGGTGTTGTAGCCCTTGCGCACGGCCGACCAGTAGCAGTCGCGCGTCAGGCCCGAACCGGTCAAAGCGGCATCGATCATGGCCGTGGCATGCGCCGCGAAGCTGGTCACATCCTCCGGGTCCAGCCAACTCTCGACAGGCATCCTGCGAACTCCGATCCCAACAGCGAAGCTTGTAGCCGAGCGGACTTAGCCAGAGGCTGAACGCGCGTGCCGGACGATGGTTGCAACGCACAATTCCGGTGGAGGCCTGTGGATAACCCGCGCGGCGCGCTCGACACGGCCGCGCCGCGAAGCACCGTCCCAAGGGCGGCCGAGGCCGCGCCCCTCGGTTCCCCAGACTCCCGGGCTACCCGATCGCCTCGGCCGAGGAGCGGCGTCGATCGTGCCCGGGATCCGGTCAGTCCAGCCGCTCGATCCAGGCCTGCGCTTGGCGCCGAACGTTGTCGGGCGCCGTGCCGCCATGGCTGGTGCGGCTCGCCACCGAATTCTCGACGCCGAGCACCGCGTAGACCGCGTCGGTGATGCGCGGCTCCGCCTCCTGCATCTCGGGCAGCGACAGCGCCTCCAGCCCAACGCCCTTGGCGGAGGCCGCGCCGACGAGGCGGCCGGTGACGTGGTGCGCCTGCCGGAACGGCAGGCCGAGCTCCCGCACCAGCCAGTCGGCGAGGTCGGTGGCGGTGGCGTAGCCGGAGCCGGCGGCCCGGGCGAGCACCTCGGCGTTGGGCTCCAGGTCCTTCACCATGCCGGTCATCGCGGCGAGGCACAGGGACAGCGCCTGGAGGGCGTCGAACGTGCCCTCCTTGTCCTCCTGCATGTCCTTCGAATAGGCGAGCGGCAGGCCCTTCATGACGATGAGCAGGCCGGTGAGCGCGCCGACGATCCGGCCGCTCTTGGCCCGCACCAGCTCGGCGGCGTCGGGGTTGCGCTTCTGCGGCATGATCGACGAGCCGGTGGTGAACCCGTCCGACAGCCGCACGAAGTTGAACTGGGCCGAGGTCCAGACCACCAGCTCCTCGGCGAAGCGCGACAGGTGCACGGCGCAGATCGAGGCCGCCGCGAGCGCCTCCAGGGCGAAGTCGCGGTCGGCGACCGAGTCCAGGGAGTTGGCGGTGGGCCGGTCGAAGCCGAGGGCCGCCGCGGTGGCGTGCCGGTCGATCGGGAAGGACGTGCCGGCGAGCGCCGCCGCGCCCAGCGGGCACTCGTTGAGCCGTGCCCGGGCGTCGCGGAACCGGCCCCGGTCGCGGGCCAGCATCTCCACGTAGGCGAGGCAATGGTGGCCGAAGGTCACGGGCTGGGCGGATTGCAGATGGGTGAAGCCCGGCATCACGGTGCCGGCGTGCTGGAGCGCCTTGTCGGCCAGGGCGCGCTGCAGGTCGGCCGCCTGCTGATCGAGGGACTCGAGGGTGTCGCGTACCCACAGCTTCATGTCGGTGGCGACCTGGTCGTTGCGCGAGCGCGCCGTGTGCAGGCGCCCGGCCGCCGGGCCGACGATCTCGGTCAGCCGGCTCTCCACCGACATGTGGATGTCCTCGAGCTCGCGCCTGAACGCGAAGGTGCCGCCCTCGATCTCGTCGCGCACGGCCTTGAGCCCGGCCTCGATTGCAGCCACATCCTGCGCCGGCAGGATGCCGGCTTTGCCGAGCATCGCCACATGCGCCAGCGAGCCGCGGATATCCTGGGGCGCGAGGCGCTTGTCGAATCCGATGGAGGCGTTGATCTCCTCCATGATCTCCGCCGGGCCGCTCGCGAAGCGGCCGCCCCACATCCGGTTGCTCATGTCGATCCTTCCGCGCCCTGAACGTCCCGGCAGGCAAGCCTGATGCCCGGCCGCACACCCATCCTGGCCGGCGCGGGCGTCGCCGCGCTCGCCGTCCTCGGCCTCGCCCTATACGGGAGCGGTCTCCTGCCCGGCAACACGGGGGGCGCCCTCCAGCCCTGCGCCGACGCCAAGCCGGCGCTGGCGCGGGTCGAGGCCGCCGCGAAGGGCGAAGTCGCCGCCATGCAGGCGCTGCCCCAGGCCCGGCCCGCGCCCGACATCCGCTTCAAGGGTCCGGACGGCGCCGAGACCGGGCTCGCCGATCTCAGGGGCCGTCTGCTCCTCGTGAATCTCTGGGCGACGTGGTGCGCGCCCTGCAAGGCCGAGATGCCGGCCCTCGACCACCTCCAGGCGCAGCTCGGCGGTCCGGATTTCCAGGTCGTCGCCATCAACGTCGACACCCGCAACCTGGAGACGCCGCCGGAATGGCTGAAGCAGGCCGGCATCCGCGACCTCGCCTTCTACGCGGATCCCGGCGGCCGGGTGCTTCCGGCCATCCAGCGCGACACCCAATCCCCGGGCCTGCCGACCACGATGCTGATCGACGCGCGGGGCTGCACCCTCGGCGTGATGAAGGGGCCGGCCGCGTGGTCGAGCGCGGACGGGCTGGCGCTGATCCGCGCGGCTCTGGGGCGGGCCTCCTGACGCGCCGAGGCGACCGACAGCCGTGTGACGGCGGGGGGACCTGAACCGACATCGGCGGCGTCGTGGCGCGATCGGGACCACCGGGTCATCGACGCGGAACCCGATGACGATGGCCCGCGGCGCGGTCGCCATCGTCGACGATAGCGGGATCCGCAGCACCGAAAAATGCGCTACCCCGTGGCGGCATGCGCTTCTATCTCGGCCTCGCCACCACCTTCCACGATCCGGCCCTCGCCCTGGTCGGACCCGACGGCACCCTGCTCTTCGCCGAGGCCGCGGAGCGCGACCTCCAGTACAAGCGCGCGCCGAACTGCGAGCCGGACGCCCCGGCCCGGATGGCCGGCCTGCTGAAGGCGTGGGTTCCGCCGGGCTCCGAACTCGTCGTCGCCTCGACCTGGGGGCCACAGTTCAGCGATTTCCTGCGCGGGCAGGCGGGAACCGGGGCCTTCGACCTGATGGCGCTCGCCGGCCACACCACCGCGCTCAACCGCTCCTTCGTGCCCGAGCAGGCCGAGCGGGTGTTCATCGCCGATCTCCACGGCGCCCAGGAGCGGGCCGGACATGGAACGCTGCTCGCCCTCAACCAGGAGGCGCGGATCACCGGCGCGGGCCCCCGGGCGACGATCGCCGGACAGCGGCGCTATCCGCACCACCTCTGCCACGCCGCCTACGGCCTCTGGGGCAGCCCCTTCGACACGGCCACCGCCCTGGTGGTCGACGGCATGGGCGAGACCGGCGCGGCGGCGATCCACCGCCTGGCGGGCGGTCGGATCACCGAGGCCCGCCGCCACCGCGGGCGCGGGTCGCTGGGCTTCCTGTACGGGCTGATCACCGACCTCGCCGGCTTCGACCAGGTGAAGGGCGAGGAGTGGAAGATCATGGGGCTCGCCCCCTACGGCCGCCCCGATCCGGACCTCGCCGCGCTGCTCGGCCGGCTCTGCACGGTCGAGGGACACCGCCTGCGCTATGCCGACGGGGAGACGATCCGCTCCGTCGCCGCCGAGATCCGGGCGCGCCGCCCGGCGGACGCGATGGAGACCGGCTGGGCCGACCTCGCCCGCTGCGGCCAGGATCTCTTCGCGACCCTCATGGACGCGCTGGTGGCCGAAGCCTACGCCCTGGCGCCCTCCGAGAATCTCGTGATCGCCGGCGGCTGCGGGCTGAACTCCTCCTATAACGGCCGGGTGCTCGGCCGGTCCGGCTTCACCCGGCTGCACGTCCCGTCGGCCCCTGCGGATGACGGCAACGCCGTGGGCGCCGCGTGGCTCGCCTACGCGGAGGACCATCCGGACTGGACCGGGCCGCCGCACGCGCAGCGCCCGCTCACGCCCTATCTGGGTTCGCGGGTCTCGACCGGCCCGATGGAGCGGCTCGCCGAGCAGGAACCCCGCGCCCAGCACGTCGGCCACGGCGAGGCGACCCGCGCGGCGGCGCGGATCCTGGCGGAGGGCGGCCTCGTCGGCTGGGTGCAGGGCCGGGCGGAGTTCGGACCCCGGGCGCTGGGCAACCGCTCGATCCTGGCCGATCCGCGGCCGGAGGGTGCCAAGGACGCGCTGAACGCCAAGGTGAAATACCGGGAGGCGTTCCGGCCCTTCGCGCCCTCGATCCTGGCCGAGGCCGGGCCGGACTGGTTCGAGGATTACGCCGACAGCCCCTACATGGAGCGTACCCTGGTCTGGCGGGAGGCGGTCCGTGCCCGCGTGCCGGCCGTGGTCCACGCGGACGGGACCGGCCGGCTCCAGAGCGTCACGGCGGAGCGGAACCCGGCCTACGCGGCCCTGATCGGCGCCTTCGCGGACATCACCGGGGTGCCGATCCTGCTCAACACGAGCTTCAACGTGATGGGCAAGCCGATCCTCCACGGCGCGGAGGACGCGATCCTGATGTTCTACACCACCGGCCTCGACGCCCTCGTGGTGGAGGACTGGCTGGTGGTGAAATGACAAACGCCGCGCCCCGGGGAGGACGCGGCGTCGATCAGGCGACCCCAGAAGGATTACTCGCAGACCTCGACGCGGCGGTAGGTGAACTCGCCGTCGCCGAGCCATTCCTTGCGGCGCTCGTAGTGGCAGATCGGGCCGCGGCGCTCGCGCACCACGACGGTCTCGGGCTCCTCGACCACGACGCGGCGCGGGCGGTACTCCGGCGGCGGGGGCGGCGGGTTCGCGCCGTTGATGAGGGCGCTGCCCACCACGCCGCCGACCACACCGGCCGCGAGGCCGCCGACGATGGCGCCGGTCTGGTCGCGGGCGGTGGCCGGGGCGACGGCCCCGAGCACCAGGGTCGCCGCGAGGGCTGCGGCCCCGGCGCGGATCGTCGTGAAGGAACCGTTCAAGGACACGCGAAAGATCTCCCGTTCGTGTTGAGGACGATCCAACACCGGGAGGATTAAGAATCCCCGAAGCGGCGCACCGCGACGGCGTGCCGGATATGGCCTCGGCACGTCCGAGACGGCCTGAGCGGAGGCGCGCAGGGCTCGCCTCCGCCGATCGGCTACTTCGCCTTGTCGGCGATGCCCTTCAGGCCGGCATCATACACCCCGGCGATGGCCTCCTCGGCCTTCGCATCGGGGGCGCCCTTGGCCTTGAAGGTGCCTTTCCACGTCACCTTCGAGCCGCTGCCAGCCTTCGTGACCATGATCGTGGAGTGATAATCCGCGACGGGGAGCGGGCCTTCCAGGATCGTGTAGGTGTAGTCCATCTTGTTGTCGTTGCGGGACTCTTCCTCCTCGACGATCGTCCCGCCGCCCTTCAGGCTCAGGGTCCGGACCGCATTGCTGCCCTTCTTCGACAGGGCGCATTTCTCGATCACCGGATGCCAGTCGCCGATCCCGCAGAACCCGCCGATGGTCTTCCACACGGTCTCGGGCGACGCGGCCACGTCCACCGACTTGGTGACTTCGAGAGCCCAGGCCGGTCCCGCGACCCCGACGCAGATCGCCGCAGCCGCCAACAACATACGCTTCATCAGTCGCTCCCTTGCGCTCGACGCTCGCTTCCATGGCGCCCGAGTCAGGCTCAAACCAAGGGCGACACGCGTACGTTGCAAGGTCGACTTTAGTCCAAGGCGCGGTAAAAAATACGCAGGCCGGCCCGCCTGCCCTCCGGTGCACCGCAGCCGGCGCCGGCTCCGAGGTCAAAGCAGCCCGTCGAGGGACTCGATGACGACCGTCGGGGCGGGATCAGCGTACTCGTCCGGCAGCCCCCTGCGGTTGATCCAGGCCGTCCGGAATCCGAAGGCCCCAGCCCCCGCGATGTCCCAGCGGTTCGAGGAGCAGAACAGCACCTCGCCCTGCCCTACCGCCATCCGGGTCAGGGCGATCCGGTAGGCGTCGGGATGGGCCTTGAACACCTGCGCATCGTCCACTGAGAGGACCGCGTCGAGGTGGTCGGCGAGGGCCGCCGAGGCCACGGCCCGGTCGACCATGGCGGCGTTGCCGTTGGTGAGCACCGCGGTGCGGATCCCGCGCTTGCGCAGGGCCGCCAGCACGCCTGGCACCTCCGGATAGGCGTCGAGATCGCGGTAGGCGTCGAGGAGCCGCTCCCGCAGACCGGGATCGACGTTCGGGTGGACCGCCAGGGCGTAGTCGAGGGCGCGTACGGTGAGGTCCCAGAACGCCGCGTAGCGGCCCATCAGCGACAGGGTCCAGCTGTATTCGAGCTGCTTGTTGCGCCAGACCTCGGAAAGGTGGGCGGCGTCCGGCCCCACCGCCTCGGCGTAGCGCTGGACCGCGGCGTTCACGTCGAACAGCGTTCCGTAGGCGTCGAACACCGCGGCCTTCACGCCCGTCAGTGGTCCCGATGCGTCGGTCATGGCGTTCCTCACTGGGTGCTCCCGCCCGATCTGGAGCCGGGACCGCGCGACGGCGAGCCCGGCCGGGTCACTCAGGCCCGGCGCAGGCGCAGGCCGAACAGATGCAACAGGCCCGCCAGGAGCCCACCGTAGACCAGGGCTCCGGCGAGCCCGAGCACTGCCAGGACGACGAGGTCGCGGCCGTGCGGCAGGGCCGGCACCAGGGCCTGGACGAGCCCCTGCCCGTAGACGGCCACCGCCGCGAGCCCCAGGCAGGCGAGCGCGACGCCCGCGACGGTGACACCGAGGGTTCGTCCCGGCGCCGTCCAGTTCCGGCGCTTGGCCAGGACCAGGAGCAGCAGCAGGTTCACCCACTGGCTCACCGCGGTGGCGAGGGCGAGCCCGGTCACGCCGTAGGGACCGGTGAGCCAGAGCTTCAGCACGACGTTCACCAGGATCGCGGTCAGCGAGGCCCAGAGCGGGGTCTTGGTGTCCTGCCGGGCGTAGAAGCTCGCCACGGCGCTGCGCACCAGCACGACGGCGGGCAGGGCGAATCCGTAGGCGGCCAGCACGGCGGCCGCGCGCGCGGCATCCTCGGCGCTGAAGGCGCCGCGCTCGAACAAGGCCGCCATGATCAGCCCGGGGATGGTCAGGAAGGCCACGGTGAACGGCGCCGCGAGCGCCAGGGAGAAGCCCGCCGCCCGGTTCTGCGCCGCGTGGGCGCCGGCGACGTCCCCGGCGGCGATACGCCGGCTCATCTCCGGCAGCAGCACGGTGCCGGCCGCGATGGCGATGACGCCGAAGGGGAGCTGGTAGAGCCGGTCGGCATAATACAGCGCCGAGACCGCCCCAGTGGGCAGCCAGCTCGCGATGATCGTGTCGGCAAAGGCCGCGATCTGGAATCCCGCGGAGCCGATCACCGCCGGGCCGAGCACCGCGAAGAACCGCGTCAGCGCCGGATCGAGGCGCGGGATGGCGAGGTCGGGCATCACCCGGGCGCGCCGGCAGCCCCACCACAGCAGGCCGAACTGGAGGATGCCCGAGACGGCGACACCCCAGGCCGCCGCGTAGGCGGCGTTCGGGAACAGGAAGCTGAAGGCCAGCGCCGCCAGCATGGCGAGGTTGAGCAGGACCGGGGCGCCGGCCGCCACGGCGAAGTGCCGATGGGCGTTGAGGATGCCCGACAGCAGCGTCACCAGCGTCATGAACAGCAGGTACGGGAAGGTGATGCGGGTCAACGCCACCGCGAGATGGAAGCGCTCGCCATCCTCGGCGAAGCCCGGCGCGAGGGCGTGCACGACCCAGGGCATCGCCGGCAGGGCGAGGTTCAGCAGTACCAGCTGCACGATCAGCATCAGGGTGAAGACGCGGTCGGCAAAGCGGTGCGCCTCCCCCGGTGTTCCGGCTTCCGCGAGCCCCGCATAGGTCGGCACGAAGGCGGTGTTGAACGCCCCCTCGCCGAAGATCGCTCGGAAATGGTTCGGCAGCCGGAAGGCGACCACGAAGGCGTCGGCCACCGGCCCGGCGCCCATCACGGCGGCCATCACCACGTCGCGGGCGAAGCCGGTGACGCGGGAGACCAGGGTCCAGCCGCCGACGGACAGGATGGAGCGGATCATGATGTGGGCCGCCCGACCCTTCCCTCCCCTCTTCCAACCCCCGCTGACGCGGCGGCCACCCGCCCCCGCAGAGGGGTGAGGGTGCGCCGTGGAGACGTCGCGGGTGTCGAGTGAGGGAGAATGGCCGGACCCTTTTGCACCGGGTCATCCGGCGTCGGGCGCATCAAGAGCCGGTTTCGTGCGTCACCTCAAGGGTGCCGCGGACACAGGACCCGCGGCACCGGCGCTAAAGCCTCAGCGGGTCGCCTCGGCGTACATCTTCTCCACGTGCTCCCAGTTCACGAGGTTCTCGATGAACGCCTTGAGGTAGTCGGGACGGCGGTTGCGGTAATCGATGTAGTAGGAGTGCTCCCACACGTCGACGCCGAGGATCGGCTTGGCGCCGTGGACCAGCGGGTTCTCGCCGTTGGGGGTCTTCATGATGGCGAGCTTGCCGTCCTTCACGGCCAGCCACGCCCAGCCCGAGCCGAACTGGCCGATGCCCGCCTGGATGAAGTCCGCCTTGAACTTCTCAGGCCCGCCGAGGTCCTCGTCGATCTTCTTTGCGAGCGCGCCGGGGATCGCGCCGCCGCCGTTCGGCTTCATCCACTGCCAGAAGTGGATGTGGTTGTAGTGCTGGCCGGCGTTGTTGAAGAGCGGCTGATTCGTGTTGTAGGCGGCCTTGACGATCTCCTCGACGCTCTTGCCCTGGAGATCCGTGCCCTCGAGCAGCTTGTTGCCCGTGTCGACATAGGCCTTGTGGTGCTTGTCGTGGTGGAACTCGAGGGTTTCCTTCGACATGTACGGCCCCAGCGCGTCGTAGGCGTAGGGCAGTTCCGGCAGGGTGAAGGTCATGGCATCTGTCTCCGCTTGGCAGGGAACGGCCTCGTCCCCGGCGGGGGCTTCCGAGTCGAGAGCCCGCTAGGTAAGTCGGTGGCCGCGGGACGGCAACGCCGTTGCATGGCGACGGCGCGGGAAGTTCCGGGATCCGGGCGGCGCGACGGCCGGCTCGGGCATAGCCGCCGGACTACCGGACTATTCCGCTGTCCCGGACAATCTCAGCCCCGAGTTTTGCAATATGCCGGCAAGGCCTTACTGTGCGCCACGCCTAGAGCGCCGGCGGTCAGCCGGCCCGTGCCAGAGAGTATCATGATCGCTGCGCTGTTCGCGCTCGCCGCCGCCATGATCATCGGGGGCTGCGCCGCCGTGATCCAGGGCTTCCCGTACGTGCGTCTGGAGAGTGGGCTCGCGATGGTGATCGCGGGTTCGGTCGCGGCCTCGTCCGGCGCGATCCTCCTCGGCCTCGGCGTCGTGGCCCTCGGTTTCCGGAGGGTCGAGCGGGCGATCGGGCAGGCGCCCCTGCGCGGAGCGCGTGAGGAGGCATCCGCAGACGCCCCGGCGGCATCGGCAGGCGAGGATCGGCCGCGGCTGCCGCCGGTCCTGCCGGCCGCGCCCGCCTTCATCGTCCCGTCGGTGATCGAGCCGGCCTTCGATCCCGAGCGCCCCCGGATCGAGCCGAGCCTGCAGCTCCGGGCCGACGAGACCCGTGCCTCCCTCTCGGAACCGTCCGCCGTCGCGGCGGAGGCGCCCGTTCCGGCCGAGCCCGAGCCGCCCGTGGTGCCCCCCGTCGTGCCGGAGCCCCGCCTCCGCCCCGAGCCGGAAGCCCCGAAGGCAGAGGGTGTGATCGCGCCCGAGGACGACCTGTTCGCCGCACCCGAGCCGCCTTCAGTCCACCGCGAGGCGCCTTCGGACCACCTGGAGGCGCCGCCGTCCCTGCGTCCGAGCCTGGATGCGGCGCCCGAGCCCGAGCCCGAGCTGGCCCCGCCACCCGCCACCCGCACCGTGGTCGGGCGCTACGCCTCGGGCGGCAACACCTACGTGATGTTCGAGGACGGCGCGATCGAGGCGGAGACGCCGCAGGGCCGGTTCACCTTCGCGTCGCTCGACGAATTGAAGGCCTTCGTGGATGGCGGCGGCGAAACCGGTGCCCGCGGCGCGGCCTGACGGCCGGCGGCCCGGCGGTCACACCAGCGGGTTCAGGCTGTCGTTGCGTGGCGGGATCGGCGCCCGCATGGTCAGGGAGAAGCCGTCGGGGGCGTAGTCTGTCGCCACCTCGGCCTGGACCTGGGTGATCAGGACGCGCTGCAGCAGGCGCGAGCCGAAGCCCTGGCGGCTCGGCGGTGAGACCGGCGGCCCGCCGGTCTCGCGCCAGGAGAACCGCAGGATGCCGGCCGGCCCACCCGGCTCCAGCGACCATTCCACCGCCACCCGCCCGGTGCGGTTCGACAGCGCCCCATACTTGGCGGCGTTGGTGGTGAGTTCGTGGATCGCCATGCCGATCGGCACCGCAATCTCGGACGGCAGGTCGATCGCCGGCCCGTCGAGGCTGATTYGGCCCTCGGCGGCGCCGTCCGGCGCCACCTCCGCGTAGGGCTTCAGCTCGTTGCGCAGGAGGTTGGCCAGGGAGGCGGTCTGCCACGTGTCCTCGGTGAGGACCGAGTGGGTGTGCGCCAGGGATTTGATGCGCCCGACGAACGCCTCGTAGAAGCTCTCGATGCTCGACGCCGTCCGCGCGGTCGACCCCACGATCGCCTGGACGGTGGCCAGCGTGTTCTTCACCCGGTGATGGAGTTCGCGGATCAGCAGGCTCTGGCGCTCCTCCGCGACCCGCCGGTCGGTCACGTCGGCCACCACACCGATCAGCCGGCGCGGCAGCCGGCCGGGGGCATCGCGCTCGAACCGGCCGGCCATGTCGATCGTGCGCCAGACCCCGTCGGACTTGCGGCGGATCCGGCCGCTGATGTGCAGGTCCCCGTCCTCCCGCAGCGCCTTGGAGATCGCCCGGCGGACCGCCGGGCGGTCGTCGGGGTGGAGGATGTCGTTGAGAAACTCGGTCTTGCCGATCGTACCATCCTCGGGCGCGTGCCCGAAGATCTCGTACATGTGCTCGTTCTCCCAGATCGCCTGATCCTCGAGCATGTGCCATTCGAAGATGCCGAGCTTGGCGACGGTGGTGGCGACCCGCAGGCGCTGGTCGCGGGACAGGATCTCGTCCCGGGCCTCGACCCGGGTGGTGATGTCCTGGATGACGCCGACCATGCTGGCGGATGCGCCCTCGGTGCCCGGCACGGCCTGTCCCCGCACCCGCAGGATCACCGAGCGCCCGGCCACCGTGGCGGCCGTGTCGAACTGGTAGGGCTCGTCGGTTCCGGAAGCGTCGGCGATGATCGCGCGCAGGCGGGCGAGTTCCGCCTGCGACAGGCCGGTCTTCAGCTCCTCACTCGAGACGGAGCGGCCCGGTGGGCGGCCGAGGATGCGGGCGGCCCGGCGCGACAGGGTGAGGAGATCCGTCGCCCGGTCCCAGCGCCATTCCCCGAGCCCGGCGGCGGCCAGCGCCTCGCGGTTGGCTTCGGAATGGGCCGCCATGTCCACGTCGACCGCCTCGACCACCAGGGTCCGGCCGGTGCGCCGGATCCGCATGTCGAGGGCGGTCCCGTCCGCCCCGCGCCAGAACTGGAGGCCGTCCCGGAGGCCCTCCGGCCCTTCGTTCAGGAGATCGGCGACCGGGCGCCCGGGCAGGGCGCCGGGCGGCCAGCCGAGGAGATCGTGCAGAGCCCGATTGGCGGCGACGATCGTCGTTTCGTCCGCAGACAGCACCACGAGGCCGATCGCGGCCTCGTCGAAGCCGATGCGAAACGGGTCCCCCGCCGCCGGATCCTGCCCCACCCTCTCATTCACGCGGAAAGATCCTCGAACGAGCCGTGGCACGCTCCTGCCGGAGATGTCCCCTCCCGGGCGCGGTCCGGCACCACGGCGGGCGCTCAGGATGGCGCCCGAGCGTGACTGTGGCAAGGCGTTCCGCTCAGCCTGCGGCGACCGGGCGCCCGAGGGGCGCGAGCAAGCCCAGGCTCAGCGCGGGCGGCGGGCAAATTCCAGGTAGGTGGGCCGCCGGCCTGCTTCCAGTGCCTTGGCCTCATAGCGCGTGCCGGGCCAGCCCGGGAAGGGTTGGGTCCAGTCCCGGGCGCTCCGCGCCGTCCAGGCCAGGACCGGGCAGCGCGCGGCCCGGACCAGCGTCCAGCCGGCATAATCGTCGATGTCGCTGGCGAAGCGGAACAGGCCGCCATCCTTCAGCACCCGCCCGATCTCGGCGAGGGAGGCATCGGAAACGAACCGGCGCTTGCGCTGCCGCCGCTTGGGCCAGGGATCGGGATAGAGGAGGTAGACCCGGTCGAGGCAGGCATCCGGGAGGCGTGCCAGGAGGGCGGTCACGTCCTCGTCGCGGATGCGGACGTTGCGCAGCCCCCCCGCCTCGATGGCGGCGAGCAGCTTCACCACGCCGTTGACGAACGGCTCCGCACCGATGAAGCCGATGTCGGGCTGCGCCGCGGCCTGGGCCGCGAGGTGCTCGCCGCCGCCGAAGCCGATCTCCAGCCAGAGCGCGTCGGGCGGTGCGGGCATCGCCGGGAAGAGCGTGCGCGGATCGAGCGGCGCGTCGTCGGGCGGCAGGGCAATGCGGAGGGACGGCAGGAGGTCGGCCAGCCGGCGCTCCTGCAGGCCGCGCAGGCGCTTGCCCTTGCGGCGTCCGAAGAAGGCGCGCTCCGGCTCCTCGGCCGTCTGCACGGGGCGTCCAGGGGTGTCAGACATGACCACGGCGCGACGTCGGCCACCGGCCTGAAGGTGCCGCGGGCAGGTGAAGGATCTGGTTTTGAACGCCCGGACCCGTCACGCGGGTCCGGGATGAGGCGCGGACGCCGCCCTCAGGCGAGGGCAGACTTCAACTTGTCAGCAAGGTCGGTGCGCTCCCAGGAGAAGCCGCCATCGGCCTCCGGGGCGCGGCCGAAATGGCCGTAGGCTGCGGTGCGCGCGTAGATCGGCTTGTTGAGGCCGAGCGCCGTGCGGATGCCGCGGGGCGAGAGATCCAGGGCGTCCATCAGTACGCCCTCGAGCTTGGCCTCGTCCACGGTGCCGGTCCCGTGCAGGTCCACGTAGATCGAGAGCGGCTTCGAGACGCCGATCGCGTAGGCGAGCTGGATCGTGGCACGGCGGGCGAGGCCGGCGGCCACGACGTTCTTGGCGAGGTAGCGCGCCGCGTAGGCCGCCGAGCGATCGACCTTCGTCGGGTCCTTGCCCGAGAAGGCGCCGCCGCCGTGGGGCGCCGCGCCGCCGTAGGTGTCGACGATGATCTTGCGGCCGGTGAGGCCGGCATCGCCGTCCGGGCCGCCGATCACGAACTTACCGGTCGGGTTCACATGCCAGACCGTGCCCTCGTTGACCCAGCCCTCCGGCAGGGCCTTGAGGATGTAGGGCTCCACGATGGCGCGGACGTCGGCCGAGTCGAGGGACTCGTCGAGGTGCTGCGTCGACAGCACGATCTGGGTGACCTCGACCGGGCGGCCGTTCTCGTAGCGGACCGTGACCTGGCTCTTGGCGTCGGGGCCGAGCTTGGCCGCGTCACCCTGCTTGGCCCGGCGGGCATCGGCGAGGTCCTTGAGAATTCGGTGGGCGTAGAAGATCGGTGCCGGCATCAGCTCGGGCGTCTCGTCGGCGGCGTAGCCGAACATGATGCCCTGGTCGCCCGCGCCCTCGTCCTTGTTGCCGGCCGCGTCCACGCCCTGGGCGATGTCGGCCGACTGGGCATGAAGGTGGATGGCGACGTCGTTGTTCTTCCAGTGGAAGCCCGACTGCTCGTAGCCGATATCCTTTACCGCCTCGCGGGTCAGGGCCTCGAGGTCCTTGAAGGTGACCGAATCGGGGCCACGGACCTCGCCGGCGATGACGATCCGGTTGGTGGTGGCGAGCGTCTCGACGCCGAGCCGGGCCTCCGGCATCGCCGTGAGATAGGCGTCGACGACGGTATCGGAAATCCGATCGCACACCTTGTCCGGGTGCCCCTCGGACACCGATTCGCTGGTGAACAGGTAATTGGAACGCGGCATCGGACGGCCTCGATGTCAGAGGTACGCCGTCGCGATCGCGGCGTTTGACCCTTTATGGGGCCGGGGTTCTCGCACCCGTCCGGAGCCCGGTCAAGGCGGATGAACGAACGGATCCGCTATAACGGACGATGTGACCGAAAAAACGGCCGCCCCCGAAGGCTCCGACGCGGCTCAACCGCCGAGCTTGGTCTCGAGGGCGCGGATGGCGTCGGCGACGTCGCGACGCGCCTCCTCGGAGAAATTCTCGGTGATGTGGCGGCCCACCACTTCGGCCAGCCCCTTCAACCCGCCGTCGGACAGGGCCGACTGCTCCCGCTCGCTGAAACCCGGTGCCACGAAGTCGTCGTTCCGCGGCATGCCCTTGAAGAAGTAATCCATCGGCACGCCGGTCATCCGGGAGAAGATGTCGAGATGGACCGCGCTGATCCGGTTGGTGCCCTTCTCGTACTTCTGGAGCTGGGCTGCAGACATACCGAAGCTCTGCGCGACGCGGCGCTGTGTGAGAGACGCCTTCCGGCGCTGCTCGGCGATGCGTTGCCCGACGTAAACGTCGCGCTGATCGGTCTTCTGGCCCGCCATGAAGTGCTCGTCCACCCCCCGCCATGGATCTTGGCGGCAAAGCTTAGCGCGGCCCTCGGTTCTTGTCACCGGCAGGCAGCCGATGTCGCGGACGTTTTGCGCCCGGAGCCGCGGCCGGCGCGATCTCCAGGACAAGAAAGGTGGCGTCCCCGGCAGGGCTCGAACCTGCGACCCCAGGTTTCATACCACTTCGGCTTTCGCCGCCGCGTCCCGGAGGTCCGCGTTCGTGGCCTGGACTATCCCTTCACCGTGGACCGGATTGCATCCGGCCGTTAGGTGCCGCCCGTCTAGTCTCTACACCTTCCCGCGGGACGCCGGGGCGCCGCGCGGGCTTGGCTCGGGATTGGCAGAGCATCGCACGGCCCAGCGCCGATGCCGGAAGCGTTCCCCGACTTTGAGCGGATCCGCCGCGAGGTTTCCCGACGCGACGCCCAATTGAACCTGATCTAGGAAACCTGTGCTCTGTCCAGCTGAGCTACGGAGACAACCGCGGTCCCCATAGCATTCTCCCCGTCCGAGGCCAACCGCGCCCGACGGCGGGGGCGGGGGCCGGGGCCTGTGGTCCGGAGGCGTGCGATGGGCGGGGCCAGAGGCTCGGGCAGGCGGCGCGGTGCCGCGGGAGCGGCGCGCACAGCGCTGGTC
>NZ_JBFULS010000027.1:0-63491 GCF_054049775.1 Methylobacterium sp. P5_C11
GTGAATGACAAATCTGATCTATTCAAATTATTCTTTGATTTTAAAGAAGGCATTTCATCCCAAAATATCGGGAGAAGAACTGAAACAGATCGTCAATGGATCTTAGGAAAGATTGAAATAGCTGGCATCGAACGCGAGCCTTGGGAAATTGTCGGCTACGGATCAAATATTGTGGATCAGATAAAGCGCGAGAGAAGTAGTTCGTCTGATTTTAGGAGAGCTATTCGGACAAACGATTGGTCGGCAACTTTTGGTAGCTTCTTCGGGAATGTGGTCTGGATTTATTTAAGTGGAAGGGTCGTGCTCACATAGCTGAAGGAATGATTATATCGAAAATACGCCCTCTCGATTCGATACAAGACTTGAATCTGTCTAAGCTGTAGTACTTCACGTCGTAATAGTCTCGGTACTGTAGCGCGGGAACCGCGCCATAGGGTCCGCCAGCATCATCAGGGTTGGTGTCTCGTATCGCCGGCCCACCGATGCAACGGTATGGCCGGTTATGGCGTCGCGTAACTGTTCCTCGATGCCCGCTCCTAATGCGCACGTCTTCCAAGTATGCCGCCATCCGTAGCTGGAATGGACGCTCCAGATCGAGTTTTACGGTCTCGCGGATCCATCTCCCGAGCTTATGGCTTCAAAGCTCTCCGAGCGACGTGGCCGCCTCGCCCCTGTGACGTCTATGGTCCTAGAATACGGGCAGGGCGTTTGGATTTGCCTCTCCCCGTTATCGTTTGTCGCTCTGATAGTTGCTGATCAGCAACATGTGCGTTCATTGGTGGTATAGATGCGGCAATTCGTCCAAGAAAATCCAGCCTTGAAGTGCCTCTATTTCATGCCTCTACTGCCGCTATTATTCGATCTAAGCCCTTGTTATTATTGTTGTTAGAGCCCCGTAATAGGCCGGTTCCGCGATCAGGCCGGCATTCAGGAGCGCCGTCGCCGCGTCGGTCCCGGCCTTGGCCGCGGCGGCGGCGGCCCGGGTCAACAGCCGGACGTCGACCCCTTCGGCCAGCAGGAACGCGATCTCGGGTGGCAGGGCGGCCYGCTCGGCGGGCGAGCGCTGGAACGACACGCCGCGCGCTCCCCCGGCGGCCCCAGGACGTGATAGAGGAGGGGGGTGAGCCAGTCCCCGCCCCCGCGCTCCGAGAGGAGCACCACCCCTTCCCCGTCGTCAAGAGGCGATAGGACCGCCATCCCATCCTGGGCCGCGGCCGCGGTGATCGCTGCGTTGCTCTGTGGCGGTCCACGGGTCGCCAGCGCGGCGGCGCCCCCGGAGGCTCAGGCTCCCGCCGCCCAGCCGGTCGACACCCCCGTCGTCACGGTGCCGGACTTCTGGAACCCGCGCAGCCGGGGTGAGCGGGTCGAGGCGCCCCAGACCGGCCGGGCCGTCCGCTTCCTCACCGACGACGAGTTCCCGCCGCTGCACTTCGCCGGACCGGACGGCAACCCCACCGGCTTCGTGGTCGAACTCGCCCGGGCCGTCTGCGAGAAGCTGTCGATCCCCTGCACGGTGCAGGCGCGCCGCTTCGACACCCTGCTCGATGCCCTCGACGGCAAGCAGGGCGACGTGGTCGCGGCCGCGATCCCCCTGACCGCAGCCCTGCGGCAGAAATTCCTGGCGACGCGGCCGTATTTCCGCTGGCCGGCACGCTTCGCGGCCCGGACCGACAAGGGCCTGCCGGTCCCCTCGGCGGCGGCGCTGGCCGGCCGCAGCGTCGGGGTGATCGGCAACAGCGCCCATGCGGCCTACCTGAAAGCTTTCTTCCCCAAGGCCGTAGGCAAGGACTTCACCGACCTCGCGGCGGCCGAGGGCGCGCTCAAGCGCGGCGAGATCGACTACCTGTTCGCCGACGGCCTCAACCTCGCCCTCTATGTCGGTGGCCAGGACGCGGAAAACTGCTGCGCGCTGATCGGCGGCGACTACCTGGAGAACCGCTATTTCGGGGAGGGGATCGGCCTGATCACCCGCCAGGAGGACGCGGCCCTGTCCCGGGCGCTGGACGACGCGCTCCAGCGGGTCTGGGACGACGGCCGGTACACCGAGCTGTACCTGCGGTTCTTCCCGGTGAGCCCGTTCTGAGGGCTTTCATCGCCCGCGGGAATCGGGAATCCTGCCCGCCGGGCTTCGGTTGCCGGATTGCAACCTGACGGATCTGCGCGAGAAGGCCGTGGCGAAGGCGCGCGACCTGTCCCCGGACCTTCAGGACGCGATCGCCCGCCTCATGCCGGCCTTCGTGGGCGAAGAGGGCTCGGTCTACCGGTTCACCCCAGAGGAAGAGGCGGAGGTCGACGAATCCGAAGCCCGCGGCGATTACGCGACCGAGGCGGAGATCCGCGCCGTCTGGGCCAAGGATCGGCTCCAAGAGCCTGTTTGACTCGGGACTTCCCATCCTCGCCCTCATCCTGAGGTGCCGCGCAACGGCCTCGAAGGAGAGCTCCAGCCAGCGCAGCGGTCTCTGGATGGCTCCTTCGAAGCCTCCGCTGCGCGGCGGCACCTCAGGATGAGGGCGAGATTCGGAGATCCGAAATTCGGGACTCGTCCTGGCACGATCAGGAAGCCGAGCGGATCAGGCGTGCGTCTGCCAAGCCGAGACGAGGTGCGCTGTCACAGGCCTCACGCGCGGGCCGGCGATGGAACCCCGCAATGCACCACCGGGCGTTCCGCTCCGGCGCGAACCGCTCTAGGGTGCGCCCTCCCAAACACGCATCCCCGAAGACATGCCAGCCGCTCCCCCAGCCCTGACCCTCGACGCCGACGTGATCGCGGCCGCCGCCACCGCCGCCGCCTGGCCCTTCGAGGAGGCGCGCAAGCTCTTGGCGCGGATGGAGAAATCCGGCAAGACCGAGGTGCTGTTCGAGACCGGCTACGGCCCCTCGGGCCTGCCGCATATCGGCACGTTCGGCGAGGTCGCCCGCACCTCCATGGTGCGCCACGCCTTCCGGGTGCTCACCCGCGACGCCGTGCCGACCCGGCTGATCGCCTTCTCGGACGACATGGACGGGCTGCGCAAGGTCCCGGACAACGTGCCGAACCGCGCGATGCTGGCCGACCATCTCAACCAGCCGCTCACCCGCGTGCCCGACCCGTTCGGCACCCATGACAGCTTCGGGGCGCACAACAACGCCGAGTTGCGCCGCTTCCTCGACGCCTTCGGGTTCGCTTACGAGTTCCGCTCGGCGACCGAGTGCTACCGCGCGGGGGTGTTCGACGCGACGCTGCTGCGCGTGCTGGAGCGCTACGATTCCGTGATGGAGATCATGCTGCCGTCGCTGCGGGCCGAGCGCTCGGCGAGCTACTCGCCGTTCCTGCCGCTCCACCCGGTCACCGGCCACGTCATGCAGGTGCCGATCGACGAGGTGAAGGCGGAGAGCGGCACGATCGTGTGGCGCGATCCCGCGACGGGCGAGCGCTACGAGACCCCGGTGACCGGTGGCCACGCCAAGCTGCAGTGGAAGCCCGACTGGGCGATGCGCTGGGTGGCGCTCGGTGTCGATTACGAGATGGCCGGCAAGGACCTGATCGATTCGGTCAAGCTCTCGGCCAAGATCGCCCGGGCGCTCGGCGGCGAGCCGCCGGAGGGTTTCAACTACGAGCTGTTCCTCGACGAGAAGGGACAGAAGATCTCGAAGTCGAAGGGCAACGGCCTGACCATCGACGATTGGCTCAAGTACGGCACGCCGGACTCGCTCGCCCTGTTCATGTACAACAAGCCCCGCGAGGCCAAGCGCCTGTTCTTCGACGTGATCCCCCGGCACGTGGACGAGTATATCGGCTTCCTCGACCGCTATGCCGGCCAGGACGCGAAGCTGCGGCTCGGCAACCCGGTCTGGCACCTCCATGCCGGCAACCCGCCGGTGCCGGAGCGGGTCGAGGGCGCGAGCCTGACCTTCGCGATGCTGCTCAACCTCGCCGCGGTGGCCAACACCGAGGATCCGGCGGTGCTGTGGGGCTTCATCCGCCGCTACGCGCCGCAGACCGGGCCGGAGACCCATCCGGGCCTCGACCGGCTGGTGAAGCACGCCCTGACCTACTTCTCGGACTTCGTGCGGCCGGCCAAGACCTACCGGGCGCCGACCCCCGAGGAGCGGGCCGCCCTGGAGGACCTGTCCGAGACCCTCGAGGAGCATGCCGGCTCCACCGACCCGGAGGCCCTGCAGGCGGCGGTCTACGAGGTCGGGCGGCGCCACTTCCCCGACACGTCCGGCAAGGCCAAGAGCCCGGACGGGCGGCCTGGCGTGTCGCAGGCGTGGTTCACGAGCCTCTACAACGTGCTGTTCGGCGAGGCGCGGGGACCCCGCTTCGGCTCCTTCGTGGCGCTCTACGGCGTGGCGGAGACCCGGAGCCTGATCGGCGCGGCCCTGTCGGGCGCCCTGGTGGCCGAGCACGAAGCCTTCGTGGCCGGCAACGCCAAGGTCGCATCCCCGGTCGCGTGAGGGCGCCATGATCGTTGACGATCTCGCCGCGCTGGAGGCGCTCTACAGCACGCCCCCGGCGTCCGCCTCCACGGTGAAGGTGGCGGCCTCGGTCACGCCGGATTACGCGGCGCTGATCGCGGCCTCGCCCTTCGCGGTGCTGGCGACGAGCGGCCCCGAAGGCCTCGATTGCAGTCCCCGCGGGGATCAGCCGGGCTTCGCGCGGGTCGCCGATCCGCGCACGCTGATCCTGCCCGACCGGCGGGGCAACAACCGGATCGACTCGCTCCGCAACATCGTGCGCGACCCGCGGGTGGCGCTGCTGTTCCTGATCCCGGGCTCGGGGACGACGCTGCGGGTGAACGGGCGAGCGGTGATCTCGGCCGATCCGGATCTCCTCGCCACGTTCCGGGTCGACGGCCACGCGCCGCGCACCGCCCTCGTGATCACGGTCGCGGAGATCTACTTCCAGTGCGCGCGGGCGATCATCCGGGCCGGGCTGTGGGATCCGGAAGCCCGCGTCGACCCGGCGACCCTGCCGACGCCGGGGGCGATCCTGGCGGCGCTGACCGCGGGCGAGGTCGGCGGCCAAAGCTACAACGCGCAGTGGCCGGAGCGGGCGGCCAAGACGATGTGGTGAGGGCCGGCCCGCCTGCCGGCGCTACGCGAGACCGAGGAACAGCGCGAGGGACCGCGTCACGGCCAGCAGGGTCGCGTCGTCGAGGCGCCCGATCGGCGGGCCGACCTTCTCCCGCCTCACCGACATGGCCTTGTCGATCTGCACTTGGGACGGCTTGTTCAGGCCGTTCTGAGATGTCGGCTGCAGAGTCGGCCGGATCAGCGGCGCGTCCACCAGCGTCGACGAGAGCAGGAGGACCGTCACCGTGCCGGTCTGGGCGAAGGCGTCGGACTGGATCACGAGCGCCGGCCGCGGCTTTCCGAAATCGCCCGCCCTCGCGACGGTGACGAGATCGCCGCGCGTCACGGCTCGGCCGGATCGTCGAGATCGGTGAGAGCGGCATCGAGGAAGGCATGCAGTTCGCGATCGGCCGCATCGGCCTCGGCCACCAGCAGCGCCTGGCGCCGGCATTCCTCGACGAAGCCCGGCCGGCTCGTGTCCGGAACCCAGATCTGCACAGGTCGGAGCCCGGCGGCGCGGAGAGCGTCCCGACGCTTCCGAACGCGCTCGGCGACAGGGTTGGACATCGCCGTCTCGATTTCTGTTACATGTAACAAATAGGGACTTGGAATGGCGGACGTCAAGACGCGGTGCGTGGGGACCCGGACACCGCCGTCCTGGCGAGCGCCGCGAAGCCTCCCGGGGCAGCGCGACAGCGGCAGGCGATGGGCCGACGCCGCCTCACCCCACCAGCGCGAGGTCCTGCGTCTCGGTGTCGGGGATGACGTCGACCTCGACCTTGAGGCGCTGCTTGCCCGAGCCGCTGACGATGCCGTCCACGGGCGCCACGTCGCCGTAGTCGCGGCCGCGGGCCACCACGATGTGGTCGTCGCGCACCGCGACGCCGTTGGTCGGGTCGAGGCCGCGCCAGCCGTCGCCGCACCAGACCGCCACCCAGGCGTGGCTCGCATCCGCCCCGCGCAGGCGCGGACGGCCCGGCGGCGGCACGGTGCGCAGGTAGCCGCTGACATAGGCCGCCGGCAGCCCCATGCCGCGCAAGCCCGCGATCATCACGTGGGCGAAATCCTGGCAGACCCCGGCCCGCAGGGCGAAGGACTCGGCGAGGGGCGTGTAGACGGTGGTGGCCTTGGAATCGAACCGGAAATCCTGGCCGATGCGCAGCATCAGGTCGTGGGCCGCCCCGTAGGCGCCCCGGCCCGGCGCGAAGCTCGCCCTGGCGTAGTCGGTGACGGCGGGCAGCAGCGGCACCCGGCCGCTCGGGTACAGGAAGTGCACCGGCGCCCGCCCGCCGAGGTCGCGCCCGGCCACCACGGCGTCGCGGACCCGCTCCCAAGGCATCCCGGATTCCGGCGGCGGCGGGGCCTGGCGCTCGACGCGCACGGTGGAGAGCGCCTCGACGCTGAAGGTGGTGTGGGGGGTCTCCAAGGTGATCGCCAGCGCGTCGATCCCGAAGTAGTCGCGCCGGATCACGGCGGTGGCCGGGCTCGGGTCGATCGTCACGGCGCTCGCCAGCACGCTCTGGCCCTCGCCATCCTGCGGCTTGAGCCGCAGGGTGCAGCGGGCGAAGTGCACCGGCTTGCCGTAGCGGTAGGTGGTGCGGTGGCGCAGCGTGTAGATCATCCCGGCGCCCGCCCGTCGCCCGCGGTCGCCGGCAAGAGCGCAGGCGCGCCGCAGCCCAGGCTGCGGATCGTCCTCGAGGCGGGAGCGTCAAGGACACACAGCATCAAGCCAGCCCCATCAGCTTCTCGGGGCGCAGCGCGTTCGGCCCGGTGGGGAAGTAGCGGGCCGCGATGCCGTCGGCGAGCCGCTCCAGGTCGGTCGCGAGCGCGGTGAGGCGCACGGCGTCGAAATCCGCGGCCTCGCCGCTGCGCAGATCCGACAGGATCCGGGTGGCGAGGCGGCAATGGGGCTCGGGAATGCCGTCGGCGGCCAGCGCCGGCAGGTCGGCAAGGTGCCGGGCGATCGCCTCCGCCTGGAAGGCGATCGAGCGGGGATTGTAGGGATCGAGCAGGACCATGTCGCGGACCGGGTCGAGGGCCGCCCCCTGCAGGTAGCGACGGCCGTAGCTGATCTGCGAGTCGCAGAGCGACAGCATCACCCCGAGGCAGCCCGGGGTCGCCTCGTCGTTGGCGAAGGCCAGGGCGAAGGCGCCGGTGTTGATCGCCCGCTCGATGCGCCGGCCGAGTTCGATGAAGTGCCAGCCCTCGGCGCGGCTCATGTTCTCGTGGGTCAGGCCCGCGAGGGCCGCGAGATGGCTCAGCGCCCGCTCGGCCCGGCCCGCGAGCTGCGACTCGGTCAGCGCCCGCTCGGGATCGAGGGACAGGAGTTCGTTCAGGTCGGCCAGGACGCGCCAGGCCTCGCCGGAGAGGCGGGCGCGCAGGGCGGCGGCGTTGCGGCGCGCCGCGATGATGTGCGCGCGGGCCGAACCCGGCCGCTCGCGCCCGGAAAGCGCCTCCTGGGCGAGGCGGGCGGTGGGCAGGTCGGCTGCGCCGGTGGCGCCCCACTCGTGCAGGAGGGCGCGCAGCGCCAGGGCCGCCGGCGTGTCGAGGGCGCCCGAGATGTCGGCCCCGACCGCGTCCCCGATGCTGCGCAGATGAGCGAGCACCAGCCGGATCACCGCCTCGCTGCGCTCGAGGTAGCGGCCGAGCCAGAACAGGCCGTCGGCCGCCCGGGCGGGGAGGTGGCCGCCGACCCGGCGCACCCGCGGGGCCGCGTGCAAGCCGATCAGGGGCGCGGCGACAGGCTTCTCCGACAGGACCCAGACATCGGCGGAGCGGATGCCGAGCCGCAGCTCGATCGGGTCGACGTCCTCGCGCTCCGAGACGCGGCAGAAGCCGCCGGGCATGACCTGCCAGCCGAGGGGCGTCCGGGTGGCGAAGACGCGGACCGCGAAGGGGCGTGGCACCAGGGAGAGGCCGGCCTCGCCGCGCTCCCAGCCCGGCATGGTCGAGAGCGGCGCCGCCTCCTGGGCGACGTAGTCGAAGGGCCGGTCGCGCAGGGCCGCCACGACCCGCGCGCGCTCGGCCGCCAAGACCGGCCCCGCCAGGATCGCGTCGCGCCCCGCCCCGCGCTGGGGCGTGGCGGCCGGGCGCAGGGTCAGGCTGTCGAGGTTGGCCTGGGCATGGGCGAGGCCCTCCAGGTCGCCGCACCACCACGTGCGCGGATGGCCGAGCCGCAGGGGCTCGCCGAGCACCCTGCGGGCGATGCCGTCGAGGTAGGGGGCGAGCGCCGCCGATTCGACGAGGCCCGAACCCGGCATGTTGGCCATCACCAGGGAGCCGTTGCGCAGGGCGTCGAGGATGCCCGGCACGCCGAGCCGCGAGGCCGGGTTCAGTTCCAGAGGGTCGAGGAAGTCGGCGTCGATCCGCCGCCACAGGGCGTCGGCCCGCTTCAGCCCCGCGACGGTGCGCACGTGCAGGCGGCCGTCGCGCATGACGAGGTCGTCCCCCTCCACCAGCATCAGGCCGAGATAGCGGGCCAGCGCCGCCTGCTCGACATAGGTGCTGCTGTAGGGGCCGGAGGTCAGCAGGCAGATCCGCGGGTCGACCCGCTCCGCCCCCAGGGCCAGCCCGTCGCGGAACGCCTGGAAGAAGGCCGGCAGGCGCTCGACGTGGAGGTCCTGGAAGAAGTCCGGGAAGGTCCGGGCCAGGACCATGCGGTTCTCCAGCGCCCAGCCGAGCCCCGAGGGCGCCTGGGTCCGGTCAGCCAGAACCTGCCAGCGCCCGTCCGAGCCCCGGCCGAGATCGGCGGCGTAGAGCTTGAGGTAGTGGCCGCCCGGGGGGGCGACGCCGTGGAGCGGATGCAGGAACTCCGGCGTGCCGGCCACGATCGCGGCGGGCAGGAGCCCCTCGGCGACCAGCCGCCCGTCCCCGTAGACGTCGGCGAGGATCGCCTCCATCAGCTCCGCGCGCTGGACGATCCCGGCGCTGAGCGCCGCCCACTCGGCCCCCTGGATCACCAGGGGCAGGCAGCCGAGCGGCCAGGGATGCTCGCGCTGGTCGCCGGCGATGCGGAAGGAGATGCCGGCGTCCCGGATGTGTCGCTCCGCCGCGACGAAGCGGGCCGTGATCTCCGGCTCGGTGAGGGCGCCGAGACGGTCGAGCAGGCGCGGCCACGCCCCCCGGGGCTGGCCGTCGGAGCCCAGGAACTCGTCCGGCCGGCCGGGTTCGGGGCGATAGCCCGCGACCCAGCGCGCGACGCGCGCCTGCGGGCTCTCCGCGGGCTCTCCGCGGGCGGTGCTGGCCGCGAGCGCGGCGTCCATCACGGGGTTCCGGTCATTGCGGGGCCGGCGTCCGCAGGTCGAGGGTGAGGGGGAACTCGGCGCTCGGTTCCGGAGGCGGCATGTCGATCCGGCCGGGGGTGTGGCCGTTCGGCTGGAACCGGGCGAGGCGGCGCCCCTCCGCCTCGTAGGCGTTGACCGGATGGGTCTCGTAGTTGCGGCCGCCCGGATGGGCGACGTGGTAGCGGCAGCCGCCCAGCGACCGCCCGCTCCAGGCATCGAGGATGTCGAAGGTGAGCGGCGAGTGGGCGGGGATGGTCGGGTGCAGGGAGGAAGCCGGCTGCCACGCCTTGAAGCGCAGCCCCGCCACGGCCTCGCCGCCCCGGCCGGTTCCGGTCATGGGCAGGCGGCGGCCGTTGCAGGCGATGACGTGCCGCTCGGGCACGAAGCCCTCGACCTTGACCTGCAGCCGCTCGACCGAGCTGTCGACGAAGCGCACGGTGCCCCCGCTGGTCCCTTCCTCGCCCATGACGTGCCAGGGCTCCAGCGCCTGGCGCAGCTCCATCCGGACCCCGCCCTGCTCGACCGTGCCGAAGACCGGGAACCGGAACAGGGCCTGCGCCTCGAAGGCGACCGGATCGAAAGCGTACCCCGCCGCCCGGAGATCCTCCAGCACCGAGAGGAAGTCGGACCAGAGGAAATGCGGCAGCATGAACCGATCGTGGAGGTTCGTGCCCCAGCGGACACAGCCCCCGGTCTGCGGCTCCCGCCAGAGCCACGCCACGAGGGCGCGCAGCAGCAGCTGCTGGGCGAGGCTCATCCGCGCGTCCGGCGGCATCTCGAAGGCCCGGAACTCCAGGAGGCCGAGGCGCCCGGTGGGCCCGTCCGGGGAGTAGAGCTTGTCGATGCAGATCTCGGACCGGTGGGTGTTGCCCGTGACGTCCACGAGGATGTTGCGGAACACCCGGTCGACGAGCCAGCGCGGGATGTTGGGCGCGTCCGGGGCCGGGATCTGGGCCAGCGCGATCTCCAGTTCGTAGAGCCCGTCGTGGCGGGCCTCGTCCATGCGCGGGGCCTGGCTCGTGGGTCCGATGTAGAGGCCGGAGAACAGGTACGAGAGCGCCGGATGGCGCTGCCAGTAGAGCACGAGGCTCTTGAGGAGGTCGGGCCGGCGCAGGAACGGCGAATCGTCCGGCGTGACGCCGCCCATGACCACGTGGTTGCCGCCGCCGGTGCCGGTGTGGCGCCCGTCGGTCATGAATTTTTCCGCGCCGAGCCGGGTTTGCCGCGCATCGGCGTACAAGTCGGTGGTGATGGCGACCGCCTCCCGCCAGGAGGCGGCCGGGTGGACGTTCACCTCGATCACGCCCGGATCGGGGGTGACCTTGATCACGCCGATGCGCGGGTCGTAGGGCGGCTCGTAGCCCTCGAGGTGGATCGGCAGGCTCAGGGCCGCGGCCGCGGCCTCGAGATGGCCGGCGAGTTCGAGATACTCGTCCACGCGCTGCACCGGCGGCATGAACACCCGCACCACGCCGTCCCGGGGCTCGATCGACAGGGCCGTGCGCACCGCCACGCCGGTGATGCCGGAGCCGTTGACGGTGGCCGCGCCGGGATGCCCGTCGGGGAGGGGCGGCCGGGGCTCCAGGGGATCCTGCGGCTGATAGTAGGGATAGTGCTCCGGCGGCACGTAGGGCAGGGACGACAGGGGCAGGCGGAAGCCCACCGGAGAGTCACCCGGGACCAGGAAGGCGTCGCCCCGGCGGAATGCCCAGGCCTCCGAGATCCAGACCCGGTCGGAATCGCCGTCCGTGCCGGTGGGCAGGCTCGCGAGCGGCAGGACGTAGCCGGCCGGCTCCCCGAGGCCCCGCTCGTAGACCCGCCTGATCCGGGCGTCGAACTCCACGGAGCCGGACCGGGCCGCGTCGGGCGTGACGTTGACCGGCAGGTCCGCGGCCTTCTTCTCCCAGAGGTCGCCGTCCTCGAAGGCCGGGATGACGTAGTCGACGAGGCCGAGGCGGCGGGCCACGGTGTCGGCGAGGGCCTTGGCCTGCGCGATCGTCGCGGCGCCCGCCTCTCCGGGGGCGGCCTCCGGGGCGATCAGGTCCGGGTTCCGCCAGATCGGCTGGCCGTCCTTGCGCCAGTACAGCGCGAAGGCCCAGCGGGGCAGGCTCTCGCCGGGATACCACTTGCCCTGGCCGTAATGGAGCAGCCCCCCCGGGCCGAACCGGTCGCGCAGGCGCCGGATCAGCTGGTCGGCGAGGCCGCGCTTGGTCGGGCCGACGGCGGCGATGTTCCACTCGGGCGATTCGAAATCGTCCACCGACACGAAGGTCGGCTCGCCGCCCATGGTGAGCCGCACGTCCTGCGCGGCGAGGTCGGCGTCGACCCGCTCGCCCAGCGCGTCCATGGACGCCCAGACCGCCTCCGAGAACGGCTTGGTGATCCGCGGCGTCTCGGCGACGCGGGTGATGCTCATCCCGAAATCGAAGGTGGTCTCGGCGGGCTCCATCGCCCCCGAGATCGGCGCGGCCGAACGGTAATGCGGCGTCGCGGCCAGCGGGATGTGGCCCTCGCCGGTGAGCAGACCCGAGGTCGCGTCCATGCCGATCCAGCCGGCGCCCGGCAGGTAGACCTCGGCCCAGGCATGCAGGTCGGTGAAGTCCGACGCGGTCCCGGCGGGGCCGTCGACCGCGGTGGTGTCGGGCACGAGCTGGATCAGGTAGCCGGAGACGAACCGGGCGGCGAACCCGATCCGGCGCAGCACCTGCACGAGCAGCCACGCCGAGTCGCGGCAGGAACCACTCTTGAGCCGAAGGGTCTCGGCGGGCGTCTGGACGCCGGGCTCCAGGCGCACGCCGTAGGCGGTCTCCCGGGCGATCTGGGCGTTCAGCGCCACCAGGAACTGCACGGTACTGGGTTCGTCCGGAAGGCGCGCGAGCAGCGCCTCCATCTCCGGACAATCCGCGTCGACCGGCGCCCGGTAGGGGGCCAGTTCCTCCGCGAGGTCCGGGTCGTACGCGAAGGGGTGGGTCTGGGCGTAATCCTCGACGAAGAAATCGAACGGGTTGATCACCGCCATGTCGGCGGTGAGGTCGACCTCGATCTTCAACTCGTCGGTCTTCTCCGGGAAGACGAGGCGGGCGAGCCAGTTGCCGCTCGGATCCTGCTGCCAGTTCAGGAAGTGGTTGGCCGGCGTCACCGTGAGCGCGTAGGCCGGCACCTTGGTGCGCGCATGCGGGGCCGGACGCAGGCGGATCACCTGGGGGCCGAGGCTGATCGGCCGGTCGTAGCGGTAATGCGTGACGTGGTGCAGGGCGGCTTTGATCGACACGATGGCTCCGTCTGAAGGATCGAATGCGGCCTCGTAGCCGGTACCGGACATCGCGGCAGGTCGAACGTCGGCCCCCACCGCGCGGTTATGCGACACAGATCGGGCCACAAGCAATTTTCGTGCGGCGGCGCGCGCCCGTCGGGCGTATGGCAGGAACTTTGCCGCCCGGCCCCGCTTGATCGCCAGATGGGTCGGCCGCCGGCCCGGGACCGCACGATGAAGATCTTCCAGTGCCAAGCCTGCGACCAGCCGGTCACCTTCGAGGCGACCGGCTGCGAGAGCTGCGCGCGGCAGCTGGGCTATACCTGCGCGGTCCACGAGGTCTCGGCCCTGGAGCCGCAGGGTCTCTCGGCCCATCCGCGGATGGGCGGGGCGCAGGTCTTCCACGCCTACGCGGATCCCGGCCAGCGCTACCGCCTGTGCAACAACGCCCTCTCGGAAGCCTGCAACTGGCTGGTGCCGGAGGACAGCCCGGACATCTACTGCACCGCCTGCCGCCACAACCGCGTGGTGCCGGACCTGTCGCAGCCCTGGAACCTCGCCCGCTGGCGGCAGATCGAGGCGGCCAAGCACCGGCTGTTCTACTCGCTGCTGCGCCTGGAGCTGCCGCTGGCCACCCGCGCCCAGTACACGGACGGGCTGGCCTTCGATTTCCTGGTCGATCCCTCCGAGAGCTTTTCCGGGGGCGTGCCGGTGCTCACGGGCCACATCAACGGCCTGATCACCATGAACATCGCCGAGGCCGACGACGTCGAGCGGGAGCGCCGCCGGATCCTGTTCGGCGAGCATTACCGCACCCTGCTCGGCCATTTCCGGCACGAGATCGGGCATTACTTCTGGTACCTGCTGGTGATGAACAGCCCCACCATGGACTCGTTCCGGGCGCTGTTCGGCGACGAGCGCCTGAACTACGTCCAGGCCCTGCAGGCCCATTACGCGCGGGGTGCGCCCGCCGACTGGGGCGAGGCCTACGTCTCGGCCTACGCCACGGCCCATCCGTGGGAGGACTTCGCCGAGACCTTCGCGCATTACCTGCACATCGTCGACACGGTGGAGACCGCCTCGACCTTCGAGCTGCACGTGCGCCCGCGCCTGCGCCACGGGCAGGCCGCGCCGACCGTGATCGACTTCGACCCCTACAACACCCTGGATCTCGACCGGCTGATCGCGGCGTGGCTGCCGCTGACCTACGCGATCAATTCGCTCTCCCACAGCATGGGCCAGCCGGCGCTCTACCCGTTCAAGCTGACCCCGACGGTGATCGCCAAGCTCGCCTTCGTGCACGAGCGGATCTACGCCTCCCGCACCGGCCTCCTGCCGGATGCCGGCGAGGCGGGCGCCGAGATGCTCCGGGCGGTGATCATGGGCCTGCGCCAGAAGGTGCCGGCGCCGACGGTGTGAGGGCAGGACGGGCGACGCCGACAGCCCGCCTCTGCGAGCCGAGCGACGCAATACCCGTTGCGCGGCGCTGATCGCGGTGGCCGCGCTGGGTCGCTTCGCTGCGCGCGCGATGACGGGAGGTCGGTCGGACGGGCGCCTCACGCCCCCCCGTGCCGCTCCGCGAAGGCGCGGAACGCCGCCAGGGTCTCGGCGCTGACATGGTGCTCGATCCCCTCGGCGTCGCGCCGGGCCGTCTCGGGGCTCACCCCCAGCGCGCACAGGAAGCGCTCGACGATCCGGTGGCGCTCCCGCGCCTGGGCGGCGAGCTGGCGCCCCGCCTCGGTCAGGAACACGCCGCGATACGGCCGCTGCTGGACGAAGCCGTCCTCGCACAGGCGCTTGAGCATCTTGGCGACGGTCGGCTGCGCCACGCCGAGGCGGGCCGCGATATCCACCTGCCGCGCCTCGCCGCCGTCGCCGATCAGGTCGTCGATCAGCTCGACGTAATCCTCGACCAGCTCGGAGCGCCGCGCCTCGCGGGCCTGGCGGAAGCTCTCCACGTGGCGCTCGGGATCGACCAGCACGGTCTCGGGCGAGCCCTGCTCGGACGGTTCCTGCATCGGCTCTCCCCCTCGGCACGCACACGCCGCCCCGCCCCTCTCTAGCAAAGTCCACCCCTGGGAGGGGAGTCCCGTACGGTCCGCGCCACCCCCTTGAATCCGGCGGGCGATGCCCTGAATATAGCTCGGGCTATATCTTTGAGGAGACGCTGAGCATGGTGGCGCCGAACGCCGCGACGGTCCCGGGGAGCGCCGCGCCCGGGGCGATGAGCCGGCGGACGGAGGACGCCATCCGCGACGTCCTCGACGGGCGGAGGGGCGGACGAGGCCGGTTCCTGCTGTTTGCAGGCCCCGCCGTGACGGCGTCGATCGCCTACATGGACCCGGGCAACTTCGCCACCAACATCCAGGCCGGCGCCCGCTACGGCTACGGGCTGCTCTGGGTGGTGCTGCTCGCCAACCTGACGGCGATGCTGTTCCAGGCGCTGTCGGCCAAGCTCGGGATTGTGACCGGCAAGAACCTCGCCGAGCATTGCCGGGACGCGACGACGCGCCCGGTGCGCCTCGGCCTCTGGGGCATCAGCGAGGTCGCCGCGATGGCCACCGACCTCGCGGAATTCCTCGGCGGCGCCATCGGCCTGTCGCTGCTCACCGGCATGCCGCTCATGGCCGGCATGGCGGTCACCGCCATTGTGACCTACGCGATCCTGCTCCTGGAGCACGAGGGCTTCCGGCCCCTGGAGATCGCCATCGGCGCGATGGTGGGCACGATCGGCCTCTGTTACGCAGTCGAGCTGCTGATCGCCCCGGTGGCCTGGGGCGAGGCCGCCAAGGGCCTCGTCACACCGCGAATCCCGGACGCGGAGGCGCTGACCATCGCGGTGGGGATCATCGGCGCCACCGTCATGCCGCACGCGCTGTTCCTGCATTCCGGCCTGACCCAGGGGCGGGGCAGTCCCCGGACCGAGGCCGACCGGCGCCTGCTGGTGCGCTACTCGAACCGCGAGGTGGTGGTGGCGCTGCTGCTGGCGGGCCTCGTCAACATCGCGATGGTGATCATGGCGGCGGCGGCCTTCCATGCCGGCCACAGCGGGGTCGCCGAGATCGGCGAGGCCTACCGCACCCTGACGCCGCTCCTCGGCCCGGCGGCCGGGGCGGCCTTCCTGGTGTCGCTGCTCGCCTCCGGGATCTCGTCCTCGGTGGTTGGGACCCTCGCCGGGCAGCTGGTGATGCAGGGCTTCACCGGCTGGCGCATCCCGCTCCTCGTCCGGCGGCTCGTGACCATGCTGCCGGCCTTCGTGGTGGTGGCGATCGGAGTCGACCCGACCCGGGCGCTGGTCCTGTCGCAGGTGGTGCTGTCCCTCGCCCTGCCGGTGCCCATGGTGGCTCTGGTGGTGTTCACCCGGCGCCGGAGCGTGATGGGACCCTTCGCCAACGGGCCGCTCACCCAGGCGGCCGCCGTGGCGGGGGCCGCCCTGGTGCTCGCGCTCAACGCGGTGCTGCTGGCGGCGGCCTTCGGGGTGCCGGTGCCGGGGCTGGCGTGAGCCCGCGAGGCCGGTCGGCGTGACCGGCCCGCGGGAGCGGCTTCGATCCTAGAAGAGCGCGACGAGGGCGACACCGGCGATCATCAGCACCCCGCCGAGGATGCGCCAGAGACTGGCGGGGTGGCGCTCGAAGCCGACCCAGCCGAAATTGTCCAGCACGATCGATGTGGCGACCCCGGCCGTGACGAGGAGGCCCAGGAACGGGGCGGCCCCGATCTGGCGGGCCACGACGAACTGCGCCAGGATGATGCCTCCACCCAGGACCCCGCCGAACCAGGCCCACCAGGGCATGGCGAGGGCTTGCGCGGCCGTCGGCCAAGCGAGCTTCCCGGAGAGGAGCCCGACCGCGAGGATGCAGGTCGCCGTCCCGGCGGCGACCACGAGGCCGGCGGACAGCGATTCGGCCAGCCCCTTCGACAGCGTCCCGTTCTGTCCGGCCTGGACGGCGTTGGCCACGCCGGCCAGCAGCGCGAAACCGTAGAGGTACCACATGGCTGAGATCCCGCCCGGTCAAACCGATCCCTAGGGGAGCCCGGACCGGACGTTCGTGTTCCTCGGCGGCCGCTGTGTCCGAACGCCGCGACGGCCCTCAGGGCCGCGCCCCTCGGCGGCCGGCGGAGGGGCGTTCCCTCACGTCGCCCGCACCACCACCTCGACCAGGTTGGCCCCGCCCGAACGGATCCCGGCCTCGATCGCCGGGGCGATGTCGGCCGCGGCCGTCACCCGCCGCGCCGGGACCCCCATCGAGGCGGCGAGCGCCAAAAAATCGATCCGCGGGTCGGTGAGGTCCATGGCGATGAAGCGGTTGGCGCGCACCGAGGCGTAGTGCGCCTGGCCCCTCATGAAGGTCTTGAGGATGTTGTACTCGGCGTTGTTGATCACCACGAAGGTGACCGGCAGCTTTTCATGCGCAGCGGTCCAGAGCGCCTGCGGCGAGTAGAGGGCGGCCCCGTCGCCCACGACGCAGACCACGGGCGCCCGGTCGAGTCCCAAGGAAAAGCCCACCGCGGCCGGCATGCCCCAGCCCAGCACGCCGCCGCGCATCGCCGCGTATTGATGTGCCGAGGGGCTGTCGAGGAAGGTGCGCAGGTGGGTGAGCGTCGCGGGCGCCTCGTCCACGATGGTGGTCTCGGCCCCGACCGCGCGGGCCACCTCCCGGGCGGCGACCAGGGGCGCGATCACCGGATCCGCGAAGGCCGCGTCCGCCGCGGCGGCGAGCTTCGCCCGCCGCTCGGCCCGGGCGGTCACGGCTGCGCCGCGCAGCCGCGCGAAGGCCTCGGCCCGGTCGGCGAGGCGGGGGCCGAGCAGCGGCAGCAGGGCGTCCAGCGAGGCGCGGATGTCGCCCACCGTCGACAGGCTGGTGGCGTAGGTGCGCCCGAGGTCGCGCACGTCCGCCGAGAGCTGGAAGACCTGCACCCCCGGCGGCACCGCCGAGACCTCCGAGTAGAGCACGGTGATCAGCGACTTGCCGCCGAGCGCGAACACCGCGTCGTAGCGCCCGAGAATGTCGGCGATGGCGTCGGCCCGGGTCGGCAGGTTGCCGGCCCAGAGGGGATGCGCGGTCGGGAAGGGGATGTGGGCCGGCCAGGACGAGCCGTAGACCGGCGCCGCCAGCAGGTCGGCGAGCGCCACCATCTGGGCCGAGGCGTCCGAGGCGTCGATCTCGTCGCCGGCGATCAGGGCGAGGCGGCCCGGCGCGATGGCGGCGAGCGCCTCCGCCAGCCGGTCCAGGGAGCCCGCCACCGCCCGCTGGTCGATGGTGGAGGTCTCGCCCGCGGGGACCGCGCTCATCGCCTCCATCACGTCCATGGGCAGGGACAGGAAGACCGGGCCGGAGGGGGCGGCCCCTGCATCGTGGAAGGCCCGGCGGAGCAGGATCGGGATCTGATCCGGGCTCGTCACCTCGCGCGCCCACTTCATCACCGGGTCGGCGATGGCCACGAGGTCGCCCATCAGCAGCGGGTCGGTCAGCGCGTGGCGGAGATCCTGCTGCCCGGCGGTGACCACCAGCGGCGTGCCCGAGACCTGGGAATTCACCAGCCCGCCCATGGCGTGGCCGAGGCCGCCCGCCGTGTGCAGGTTGAGGAAGGCGGGCCGCCGCGCCCCTTGCGCGTAGCCGTCCGCCATGGCCACGGCGGTGGCCTCCTGCAGGGCGAGCACGTAGGCGATGTCCGGCGCCTCGGTCAGGGCGTCGATGAGCGGCAGTTCGGTGGTGCCGGGATTGCCGAAGATGTAGCGCACCCCCTCCGAGCGCAGCACCTCCACCAGGAGATCGGCGCCCCTCCGGCGGCCGGCGGCCTCCACGGTCTCGATCGGCATCATCCCAGTCCCCTCCGGCGGAATCAGCGGGAGGCTAAACCATGGGCGGGCCGGGGCAATGCCGCACCGCCGCCCGCAGCCCGAGGGGCCGACCCGCGCCGGCACGCCGCGGGCGACGGGCGCGACACCGGAGCCGGCCCCCGCGGCCGCCGTGCCGGCTCCGGACGGCAACCCATCGGCAGCCTTTCCCGTCGTATCATCCTGCGGCCGGGATGCTCCCGCGCCCTCAGGCACAGGCCTGAAGGTCCATGCCACCAACCGGGACGATACCCATGCGGATCGCGGCTCCTCTTGCGCTCCTGGCCACGCTGGGCCTTGCCGCCATCGCCCAGGCGCAAGGGTTGGAGCGCGGGGCTCAGGAGGGCGCCTCGCGCGGCGCGGAGATGGCGGGACCCCTGGGTGCGATCGTCGGCGGCGCGATCGGTGCGGCCGTGGGCACGGCCAACGGCATCCTCGGCGTCGACCGGCGGGAGCGGTTCCGCATCTACGCCCTCGGCGAGCGCCGCCCGTCCGTCGCCCTCGCGGGTCCCGTGCAGGTCGGAACCGTGCTACCCGAGGAGGGTGTCGTGTATTACGATGTCCCGCGCGAGTTCGCCTTGCCGGAGTACAGCTACACGATCGTCAACGGCCATCCGGTCCTCGTCGAACCGCGATCGCGCCGCATCGTGGAGGTGATCGACTGACGGTCCCCTGCCGGTGGGTGCTCGACCGAGGGCGTCGGCGCGATGGCGCGGGCGATCCGCTGCGGAGAACAGAGGTGGTTGAGACCGCGATCCTGTCGGCACCCCCGGTGACGGAATGAGCGCGCGCAACGCCGCAGAGGCCGATCGGCGGCACTGGTTCTACGACAACCGGCTCCTGGTCTGCGCGTTCTGCTTGATCGCGGTCATGGTCATCTTCTGGCAGGTGAGCCGATTCGAAGGCTTCCAGCCGATCTTCACCTGCGCCCGGGATCAGGACGTCGATCGCGGCCTGCTCTCCCTCGGGATGCGGGCTTGCATGGGCGACGCGACCTCGCAGGCCGCCCAGGCCCGCTGCATGCACGTCGTCTACGTGCTGGCCTGCACGGAGGAGCGCTGGCGCTGACGGCGCCGCGTCAGGGCGCACACCCGGCGCCCTACGGCCCCAGGGCGAGGCCGAGCACCAGGGACGCGGCCGCCCGGGGTCCGTCCTCGGCGAGGCGGATCGCCGTGTGGGCGATGCGGTTGCGCAGGCGCCGGGCTTGCCAGAGGACGCCGGTCTCCACCGCGAGGCCGCGGGCGTAGTGGCTGGCGCGCAGGCTGCGGGCGTCGCTGGCCCGCTTGACCGGGTCGGCATAGAAGGCCGCGATCTTGTCCCGGCCCATGCCGGGCGTGGCGAGCCAGGCCGGCACGTGGACGCGGGCGAGCCGGTCCGCGTCGACGAGGAGCTTGCCGAGTCCGGTGCCGGGGATCGGGCAGGCGGTCTGGAAGGCGTCCCCGATCACCGCCAGCCCGTCACGCTCCACCCCTTCGACCCGGACGAGGTCGATCGGCCGGACCGCCAGGGGGCCGGCGACCGCGAGTTCGGGGCAGGCGGCGGGCAGGCGGGGCATCATCGCCCGCAGCGTGGCCTCCGGATCCCGGCGCAGCGCCGCGACCCAGGCCTCGCCGGGATCGCGGTAGCAGAACAGGTTGGCCCGCATGACCGCCCCGAGGGGAAACAGGGTCAGGTAGGCGTCGCGGCCCCCGAACCGCTCGGAGAAGTAGGTGAGGGCGCCGAACGGGAAGCGGTCGCGCGGCGCCGCCATGTCGAACCCCACCGCCAGCGAGTGGCCGGGACTGAGGACGCGCCGGCGGAGGCCGGTCTTGGCGTGCAGCCCCTGCCCGAGCCCCGTGGCGAGGACGACGAGACGCGCCGTGAGCCGGCTCCCGTCGCCGAGGGTGATCACCTGGCGCGCCGGCCCGAAGGCGAGATCGGCGACCCGGCCCGGCCGCAGCAGTGCCGCGGGCAGGGCGTCCCGGACCGCACGGACCAGCACGGGGTAGGGGGCACCCCATTCGCGGGTCGCCTGCCGGTGGGTGAGCCGGCCGTAGCGGACCACGGCGACCTCCTCGGTGGCGGTGGTGCAGGCCGCGAGCGCGGGACCGAAGCCGAGCCCCTCGAACAGCGCCATCTGGGCGGCCCCGAACTTTTCCGCCCGGAAGTCCCGCCGCGCTCCGTCGCGGCCGGCCTGCGCGTCGATCAGCGTCACCCGGATTCCGGTGCGGGCGAGGGCGCCGGCGAGGCAGCTTCCGGCCAGTCCGGCCCCGATCACCGCGACGTCGACGTCGTCCACGCGTGCCACCACCTCCGGTTCCGGCCCGCTCCTGCGCGTCCTGCGGCGGAGGACCGTGGGGCACCGCGGCCGGGAGTCCGGTGCTCGACGCGGCAGATCTATCACGCAAGGACCGCGGCGGGGAACAGACAGGCCCGGTCGCAAGACAGTCACGCCCGGTCGCAAGCGGCGGCCCAATGCAGACCCCGGCCGCGGAAGGGCACGCTGCGGGGTGGCGAACATTGACGCGTTGCGCAGGCGCCGCGCGGTGCGTTCGTCCGACCGGGCGCCCGAAGGCCCTCAGCCGCGCAGCTGCGCCACGAAGGCCCGGATGAACGGCGGCAGCCCGTCGAGGTCGCGCAGGCACAGGGTCAGGTCGCGCCGCGCCCACGGGTCGGCGAGGGGTACCACCGCGAGGGCGAGCCCCTGCGCGGCGCGGGCGGCGGCGCTCTCGGGAAGGACCGCCAGCCCGACCCGAGCCTCCACGAGCCGGCAGACGGCGTCGAAGTCCCGCAGCTGCACCCGCAGGCGCATCGGCCGCCCCTCCCGCACCGCCTGGGCGACGAGGAACCGGCTGATGGCGCTGCGCCGATCGAGGCCGACGAGGTCGTGGCCCAGCACCTCCGCGAAGGGAATCGCGGCGCGCGCCGCCAGGGGATGGTCCCGGGCCGCCACCAGCACGAAGCGATCCTCCCGGAACGGGAAGGCCTGGAGCGAGCCGGTATCCACCGTGCCGGACAGGATGCCGAGATCAGCCGCTCCCTCGGCCACCAGCCCGACGATCTCCTCGGAGGTGCGCTCATCGATCTCGACCCCGATCCCGGGATGGGCCGCCAGGAAGGCCGAGAGCGCGTCCGGCAGGAACTCGGTCAGGGCATTGGTGTTGGCCAGCACCCGGATCTGGCCGAAGGCCCCGCCCGAGAAGGCCGACATCTCCTCGCGCAGGCGCTCGACCCCGGCCAGGACCTCCCGGGCATGGACGAGGAGCGCGCGCCCGGCCGGGGTCGGGCTGACGCCCAGCCGACCCCGGGTCAAGAGGGCGGCGCCCAGGGACTCCTCCATGAGCCGGATCCGTGTCGAGGCGGCCGCCAGGGCGAGGTTCGCCCGCGCCGCCCCGTGGGTGATCGAGCCGGCCTCGACCACGTGCCGGAACAGGCCGAGATCGGTGAGATCGAACCGCATCATCGCCCCGGCGCCTCCCGACACGCCGCCGGCACCGACGCCGGCGGCGGTGCGGGGCAGGGCGCCCGCCGTCCGTCCGTCGGCCGCGTCGCGCCGTCGCCCGACCGTAGTCTCGGGCGGCCCAGGAGTCTCGGGCGGCCGAGATGTCAGCGTCTCGTCGCGCCGGCGCCGAAGCCGGGCCGGCGCGACCCCGAAACCGCGGCGATCCGTTCGGTCGCCGCGATCCGGCTCGGAATCCGGCAAACTAATCGCGGCAGACGCCATCCTTATTGGAAATCCTGATCATCGCGAATGACCGATTTGACGTTCTAGATATCCATACAAAACTAGCAAATATCCATGAATAATCAAGATCTGTAGATCCAAGATTCGGCGGGAAGTTATATGCATTGTTTACTAACTTTTAACTGGCAGCCATTCATTATGGAGACAGAATTACTGAAGTCATGAACATGGCGACCGCCTCTATCCCTTTGCCGGCCGGCGCGCCGAACCGCGCGCCGGCACGTCTCCGGGGCGGCCCGCCTGACCGTGCCGCCCGTGCCCGCGATGCGATCCGAGAGCCCATGATGGACGCGCTCCTCGTTGACGACAGCCCGACCATGCGCCTGCGGCTGCGCCGGCTGCTGGAGGCCAAGCCGGACGTGAGCGTGACCGATCACGGCGAGACGGCCGCGGCGCTCGTGGAGGCGCAGATGCGCGCCTTCGACCTCGTTCTGGTCGATTGCCACAGGCCAGCCAGGGACGGGATCGCCTTCATCCGGTGCCTCCGCTCCATCCCGCACTACGCCCAGGTGCCCATCGTGATGGTCACCAGCGACATCTCGGACGCGGTGCGGCTCGCCGCCTTGGAGGCGGGAGCCACCGACCTCCTCGACAAGGCCATGCGGAGCGTCGAGCTGACGGTGCGGCTGCGCAACGTGATCCGGCTCGCCAAGGCGGTGCGCCGGCTGGCCGAGCAGGCGGCGTGGCTCGACGGCGCGGCGGAGGCCGCCCTGCGCCAGATGCGCGAGCGCGAGGAGGAGATCATCTTCCGCCTGGCGCTCGCCGTCGAGTACCGCGACAACGATACCGGCGATCACACATGGCGGGTGGCGCGCTACAGCCAGATCGTGGCCGAGGGGCTCGGGCTGGGGCCGGAGGCCTGTCGCAACCTCTATCTCGCGGCGCCGCTGCACGATGTCGGCAAGGTCGGCATCCCGGACGGCATCCTGCTCAAGCCCGGGCGGCTCGACACGGAGGAGTTCGACCGGGTCAAGACGCATCCGATGATCGGCCGGCGCATCCTGGGCGGCAGTGCCTCCGAGCTGATCCGCCTCGCCGCTGAGATCGCCGAGTTCCATCACGAGAAATGGGACGGCGGCGGCTACCCGCATGGGCTCGCCGGCGCCGCGATTCCCCTGTCGGCCCGGATCGTCGCGGTGGCGGACGTGTTCGACGCCCTGACCACGGCGCGGCCCTACAAGGACGCGATGTCCTTCGCGGAGGCGCTGGCGTGCATCCGCGCCGACAGCGGCCGCCATTTCGACCCGGCCTGCGTCGCGGCCTTCTGCGCGCGCTTCCCCGACATCCGCGTCGCCGGCGGCCAGAACCGGGCCGCGGTCCGGCCGAACGCCGGACCGGTCACGGAGCCCTGGGCGCGGGTCCCGACCCTGCTGCGCGAGGTCGCCGCCCCGTCGGCGGCCCCTGCGGGATGGCGCGTCAGCAGTCCCGAAGCGCTCCTGACGCCGTCGGCGAACCCGGACCCGACTGCGCCGTTGACCCCGGACGCGCACGGATCACGGACGGAGCCGCACCATGACCTCGACCTGGAAGACGCTGCCGGAGATCGCCCTGACCCGCCGGATCTCCCTGGACGCGGCCCGGCGCCTGGTAGACGGGGCGAACTGCCCCAAGGTGTTCCGCGCGGACGGCACCGTCTACCTCATCTGAGGGCGTGCCGGGCGGATGACGCGTCCCCCGGGAGGCCCTAACCTTCCGGCATGCGCATCTTCCACACGCCCGATTCAGGCCGGCACGATCCCGAACGCTACATGCGGCGCGGCGCGCCGATCCCGCATCCCGAGCAGGCGGCCCGCTACGCGATCCTGCGCGACGCGGCCCTCGGGGGCGGCCACGACCTCGCCGAACCGGCCGATCACGGCCTCGACCCGATCCGGGCGGTGCACGATCCCGATTACGTGGCGTTCCTGGCCGAGGCCTGGGCGCGCCGGGGCGAGATCCCCGACCTCGGCGACGAGATCCTGACCGGGTCCTTCGCCCGGCCGCAGATGCACCGGAAGCCCGCAGGCCTCCTCGGCCGCGTCGGCCTCTACACCGCCGACACCTCGACGCCGATCCGCGCCGGCACCTGGGCGGCGGTCTACGGCGCGGCGCAATGTGCGGTCGTGGCCGCCGACGCGGCGCTGGCGGCGGGGCACGCCTACGCCCTGTGCCGGCCGCCCGGCCACCACGCCTACGCGGACTCCGCCGGCGGCTTCTGCTTCCTCAACAACAGCGCGATCGCGGCCGAACGGATGCGCGCCGCCACCGGCGGCCCGGTGGCGATCCTCGACATCGACGTCCATCACGGCAACGGCACGCAGGGGATCTTCTACGCCCGCGCCGACGTGCTGACCGTCTCAGTCCACGCCGACCCGTCCGACTACTTCCCGTTCTTCGCCGGCTATGCCGACGAGACCGGGACCGGGGCGGGCACGGGCTTCAACCGCAACCTGCCGCTGCCGCCGGGCTCGGGCGACGCCCCCTGGCTCGCCGCCGTGGAGGCGGGGCTCGCGGCGATCGCCGCCCGAAAGCCCCGCGCCCTCGTGGTGGCCCTGGGCCTCGATGCCGCCGCGGACGATCCGATCGGCGCCCTCGCGGTGACCCGGGCGGGCTTTGCCGGGGCGGCGGAGCGGATCGCCCGGGCCGGGCTGCCCACGGCCCTGGTCCAGGAGGGCGGCTACCTCTGCGCGGCCCTGCCGGAGAACCTCGCGACATTCCTGGCCGCCTTCGACGCCGCGCGCTGAGGTCCGCTGCGCCGCGACCGGCGGGGTGCGCGGGCGGGGTGAGACGTGATCGCCGCCCCGCGCACGACACCCGGCCGGATGCAGTCGACCTGATACCACGACGGGCCTATCAGAGCGGGGCGGGCGCCGCAGACGCGTTCCGGACGGGAGGAACGGACGATGGGCGCGGGTGACGTCGGGCTGGGCGAGGCGGCCAGCGCGCCGTGGTACGCGGGTCTCACCCCGCGGCACTGGCGGATCCTCTGGGGCAGCTATCTCGGCTGGATCTTCGACGGCTACGAGGCGGTGGCGCTCGTCTACGCGCTGCGGCCGGCACTGAATACCATCCTCACCCCTGAGCAGGCCCAGACGCCGGCCTTCTACGTGGGGGCGGCCATCGGCATCACGCTGCTCGGCTGGGGGCTCGGCGGGCTGCTCGGCGGGATTGCGGCCGACTATATCGGCCGCAAGCGCATGATGATGCTCTCGATCCTCGGCTACGCGGTCTTCACGGGGCTGACCGCCTTCGCCGGGAGCTTCACGCAGCTCGCGCTCCTGCGCTTCATCACCGGGCTCGCCATCGGCTCGGAATGGTCCACCGGTATCGCCCTGGTGGCCGAGACCTGGCCGAACCGGGCGCGGCCGAAGGGCTGCGGCTTCCTGCAATCGGGCTTCGGCGGCGGCGCGGTGCTCGCCGCCATCGTCTGGGCGGTGCTGGCCGCCACCAACCCCCTGGGCGACCAGTCCTGGCGGATCATGTTCGCGCTGGGCGCCCTGCCGGCCTTCGTCTGCCTCTACCTGCGGCGGGCGCTGGAAGAATCCGAGCAGTGGCTGCAGGCGCTCAAGGCGCAGCGTTGGGCCGCGACCGCGGAGGATGCCGGCCACGCCCCGCGGGCCGCGCAGCGCCCCTTCACCCTGGCGGAGATCTTCCGGGAGCCGGAGAGCCGGCGGCGGGTGCTGCTGGCCACCGCCATGTCGTTCGCCACCACGGTGGGCTGGTGGGCGGTCTCGTCCTGGCTGCCGGCCTATACGGAGGGGCTGGCCAAGGCCGCGGGCGAGCCGGCCAATGTCTGGGGCCCGCGCATGGGCATCATCTACAATGTCGGGGCGATCACCGCCTACCTGATCTCGGGCTTCGTGGCGGACGCGATCGGCCGCCGCGCCTTCTTGCTCGTCACCTATGTCGGCTGCATCGCCACCTCGCTGGCCTGCTATCTCTGGACCGGCGGGCTCGTACCGTTCATGGGGCTCGCCTTCCTGAACGGGTTCTTCACCCTGGGCTTCGCCTTCTCGTGGATGGCGATCTACCTCGTCGAGCTGTTCACCCCGGCGGTCCGGGCGACGGCGGCGAGCTTCGTGTTCAACGGCGCGCGGCTGATCGCCTGGGTCTTCCCGATCATCGCCGGGCAGATCGTGACCGCCTTCGGGGGCGTCGCCGCGGCGGCGCTGACCCTGTCGGGCGTCTACGTGATCGGCCTCGTCGTGCCGTGGTTCATGCCGGAGACGACGGGCAAGCCCCTGCCGGAATAGGTCGATCGGGGTTCCGCCCGCCGGCGGGCGCTCTCAGGGCCGGCCAGACGCGAAGCGGCCCCCGACTCCGATGGAGTGGGGGGCCAAGCCCGCGCGGAGCGTGTCCCGTGGCCCCCGCCCGGCCGGAGCCGGGTGGGGCCGGCCGGAGTCCTAGTCCTCGTCGTCCTCGTCCTGGTGCCGGCCCTTGAGCTTGGCGAAGACCGAATCGGCGTCGATCCGCTCCTCGCGGCCGCCGTGATCGTCCGCGTGCTCCCGCTCGTCGGCGTCGCGGGCCGTCGAGACCTCCGTCGGCAGCAGCGAGGCGCCGGATTCGGCCGCCACCGCGGCCGGGCGGTCGGCCGCAGCGCGCTGGACCTCGAAATCGAGGTTGATCTGGGTGGTGAGCCCCAGGGTCACCGGGTCCATCGGCTGGAGCGAGCCCGAGTTCCAGTGGGTGCGCTCGCGGATCTGCTGGATCGTCGACTTGGTGGTGCCCACGAGCCGGATGATCTGCGAATCCTTCAGCTCCGGGTGGTTGCGCAGCAGCCACAGGATGGCGTTCGGCCGGTCCTGGCGGCGGGACAGCGGGGTGTAGCGCGGGCCCTTGGTGGTGCGCTTCACTTCCGGCAGCTTCACCTTCGAGACGGCGGGCTTAAGCTTGTAGTGCGGCGCCTTCTGGGCCTTCTCGATCTCGTCGCGGGTGAGCTGGCCGGTGGAGACCGGGTCGAGTCCCTTGATGCCGGCCGCGACCTCGCCGTCGGCGATGCCCTTCACCTCCAGCGGGTGCAGCTTGCAGAAATCGGCGATCTGCTCGAAGGCGAGCGAAGTGTTCTCGACCAGCCAGACGGCGGTCGCCTTGGGCATCAGCGGACCCTGGGACATGTCTTCTCGTGCTCCGGCCTGGCGGGACGGGGGCCGGGCATCGGGCCGCGGGCTCCGGATGGTGGATCCGGATGTCCCGTCTCACGCTGTCGAATGGGGATGGGGCACTATAGGCCGGGGCCGGAAGGGGCGCAATCGCGGCTTCGGGGCGCCGACGCGGTTTCTCCAGCGCCCGGAGATACGGCTAAGCTGATGTCGTGAGCATGACCGACTCACCCGCGAAGGCCGCACGCGGCCGGGAGTGTGGAGAGATGGTCTTGTCTCTTGCAGTCTCACGAAACGGAAATGGCGCGTGGAAGGTAAGCTCCGACTTGCCATCCACCCGGTGTTCTTGAGTTGGCTAAACTCTAACGGGTCATTGCCTGGGATCGGCGGTGGCAACCCGTCGATCCCACTCCCGAATAGTGCGCGGCCCGGGTGCACCCACAACAATCCGGGTCGGCCCGTCAGCGCGGGCGGACCCCGTCGAGGAACAGCCGCACCGCCGCCTGCCGCCGCCGCTCCTGCGCCTCCGGGTCGGTGGCAATGCCGTAGAGGGTCGCCTGGGACGACCGGCCGAGGACGAGGCTGAGGAACAGGTCGGCCGCGATCTCGGGATCCGTCACCGCGATCCGCCCGCGCCGCGCGAAGGCGTCGAGCATCTGCGCCACGGCGCGCACGCCCCGCAGCCAGCCCTCCTCGTGGGCGAGGCGGGCGAGTTCGGGAAACTGCAGCGCCTGGGCCACGAGGTTGCGCTTGAGCATTGCCGCCCCGGGCGACTGCCCGTGGGCCAGCAGGGTGCGGCTCAGGTCGTGAAGGGCGGCCTCGACGTCGTCGGTCCCGGCATCGGTCCCGGCCTGGGTTCCGGCCTGGGTCCCGGCCTCGGCGGCCTGGGCCTCGGCGGCGGCGGCGAGGGGTGCCAGCCACGCGGCGATTCGCTCGCGCAGGACCGCCTCGAACAGGGCGCGCTTGTCGCGGTAGCGGGCGTAGACCGTCGGCTTGCTCATCCCGGCGGCCTCGGCCACCGCGTCGATGGAGGTCGCGTCGAAGCCGCGCTCCAGGAACAGGGTGGTCGCCACGGCGATCAGGTGCGCCTCGCGCCGGACCGCCTCCGCGCGGGTGGGCCGGCCGCCCCGCCGCGGCCCCGCCTCCGCCCCCTCGATCTCCGTGACCGTCACCCGCAATTCTCCTTGCCCGAAGCCGTCTCGCGCATTATTAAAACGATACCGTACCGTTTTGATCCTGGCCAGACCCGATGGACGCACGTCGCAGCGACAGCTTCAAGAGTGCCGGCCCAGTCGCGGGTGCCTCAGTCACCGCGCCGGTACGGCGCCGGGGCCGCGCGCGGATCGTACTGTCCCTCGCCGGACTGCTCGCCCTCGGCGGGGCCGGAACCTATGGCTGGCACTGGTGGACCGTCGGCCGCTTCCTCGAGGTGACCGACGACGCCTATCTCCAGTCCGACAAGGTGACGGTGGCACCGCGCATCGCCGGCACCGTCGTGGAGGTGGGGGTCGGCGACAACCAGCCGGTGAAGGCCGGCGACGTGATCGCCCGCCTCGACGACCGGTCCTACCGGGTCCAGCTCAAGCAGGCCGAGGCCGAGGTCGAGAAGGACAGGGCGCAGATCCTGGGCGTCGCATCCGCGATCATCCAGCAGCGGGCGCAGGTCGCCTCGTCGCGGGCCGACCTCGCCAATGCCGAGGCCGCGCTGACCTTCGCGCAGCAGGAATACACCCGCTACCAGAACCTGCTGCAGACCGGCTCCGGCACGGTGCAGCGCCAGCAGCAGGCGGATGCCGACCTCCGCCAGCGCCACGCCGCCCGCGACAAGGCCGCCGCGTCGCTCGACGCCGCGCAGAAGCAGATCGACAGCCTGAAGGCGCTCGAGGCCAGCACCCGGGCGAGCCTGGAGGGTGCGCAGGCCAAGGTCGAGGGGGTGAGGCTCGACCTCAGCTACGCCACCATCGTGGCACCGATCGACGGCGTGGCCGGCGACCGGGCGCTGCGGATCGGCCAGGTCGTCTCCCCCGGCACGGGGCTCCTGACCCTCGTGCCCATGGGCCGCGACATCTACCTCGTGGCGAACTTCAAGGAGACCCAGACCGGGCACATGGTCGAGGGCCAGCGCGTCACCGTCACGGTCGATGCCTTCGGCGACCATGCCTTCGAGGGCCGGATCGAGAGCTTCTCCCCGGGCACCGGCTCGCAATTCGCCCTGCTGCCGCCGGAGAACGCCACCGGCAACTTCACCAAGGTGGTGCAGCGCGTGCCCGTGCGCGTCGCCCTCGATCCCACCGACCCCCTCGTCGGCCGCCTGCGCCCCGGCCTGTCCGTGGAGGCGACGGTCCACACCGCCGACCCGACGGAGCCGGCGGATCCGGCCCGGGGCCGGCCGAAGCCCGCCCCGGCGGCCCTCGTCAGCGAGGCCCTGCCCCGATGAGCCCGGTGCCGGCCATGACCAGGCCCTTGGCCGTGCCCGAGGCGAAGGCGAGCGCCCGGGACTGGCTCGCCGTGTTCGGCGCGATCCTCGGCGCCTTCACGGCGATCCTCGACATCCAGATCACCAACGCGTCGCTCGCCGACATCCAGGGGGCGCTCGGCGCCTCCACCGAGGAGGGAAGCTGGATCTCCACCGCCTACCTGATGGCCGAGATCATCGTGATCCCGCTCACCGGCTGGCTGTCCTCGGTGATCGGCCTGCGCCGCTACCTCGCGGTGAACACGATGCTGTTCACCGCCTTCTCGCTGGCCTGTGCGCTCTCGACCACCTTGAGCCAGATGATCCTGTTCCGGGCCGGTCAGGGCTTCACCGGCGGCGTGCTGATCCCCACCGCCATCGTGATCGTGCGCACGCGGCTGCCGAAGAGCCAACAGGCGGTAGGCATCGCCCTGTTCGGCCTGACCGCGACCTTCGCGCCGGCGATCGGGCCCACGGTCGGCGGCTGGCTCACCGACAACCTGTCCTGGCACTACATCTTCTACTTGAACCTGATCTTCGGGCCGATCGCGGCCGCGATTCAGCTCGGCGCCTTCGAGAAGGCCCCCGCGCGCTGGGCCGAGCTGCTCGAGGGCGACTGGATCGGCATCGGCCTGATGGCGACCGGCCTGCCGGCCCTGACCTTCGTGCTGGAGGAGGGGCAGCGCAAGGACTGGTTCGGTTCGCCCGTGATCGTCGAGGCGAGCTGGCTGGCGGCGGCCGGCATCACCGGCTTCATCGTGCGCGAGCTGACGGCCGCCAAGCCCTTCATCAACCTGCGGGTTCTGGCCAACCGCTCGGTCGGGGGCGCCTGCGTGCTGATGACCGTGCTGGGCGCCGTGTCGTTCGGATCGATCTACATCATCCCGGTCTACTGCGCGCAGATCCAGGGCTACAACGCCGAGCAGATCGGCACCGTGGTGATGTGGTCGGGCCTGCCGCAGCTGGTCCTGTTCCCGCTGATGCCCCTGCTCATGCGCGTCGTCGATGCCCGGCTGCTCGTGGTCACCGGGACCCTATTCTTCATCGCGAGCTGCTGGATCAATGTCGGCCTGACCCACGACGTCGGCGCCGACCAGCTGATCCTGCCGCAGCTCATGCGGGCGATCGGCCAGCCGCTGTTCACGATCCCGCTCTCGCAGCTCTCCACGGCCGGCCTCGCGCCCCGCGACACCGCCGACGCCTCGGCGCTGTCGAACATGATGCGCAACCTCGGCGGCTCGATCGGCATCGCCATGCTCTCGACCATGATCGACCGGCGGGAGCACTTCCACTTCTCGATGCTGGCCGAGGCGATCACCGTCAACGCGACCCGGACCCAGGACCGGCTCGCGACCATGGCCGCCGGGATGCATGCCCGCATCGCCGACCCGCTGGCCGCCAAGGGCGTCGCGCTCGGCCAGCTCGCCGCCCAGGTCCGCCGCGAGGCCTACGTCATGGCCTACGCGGACGGGTTCTGGCTGGTTGGCGTGAGCCTCGTGGCGAGCCTCGCCGTGGTGGCGATCCTCAGGAAGCCCCCGCGCGCCACCGGGCCCGTGGAGGCGCACTGAGCGGCCGGGGGCCTACTTTCCCGGCAGGTTGTGGACGATCGGGAAGAACGTGTCCTTCCAGTCCTTGGGCTCGGCCTTGATGGTCTTCATCGCGTAGAAGTGCCGGGCCTGGAGCATGATGCCGTAGGGGGTGGTGGAGAAGTTGGTCCCCGGCTCCTTCATGATCGCGACCAGCGTCTCGGGCGGGGTCTTCTCGTTGGTGGCTGCCACGTAGTCCTTGGCGGCCTGGAGCGGGTCCCTGGCGATCTCGGCATTGGCCTCGTCGATGGCGGCGACGATGGCGGCGGCAAGCTTCGGGTTGCGGTTGAACCAGCCGGTCCGGGCGTAGAAGATCGCGTTGCTCACCGGCTCGCCGACCAGCTCGTAGGAGTTGAGCACCTTGTGGATCGCCGGATCCTGCAGCTCGCGCTGCTGGAACGGCGGCAGCGAGAAGTGGCTGTTGACGTCGTTGTGCGGGCTCGCCAGCGCCGCCACGGCGTCGGGATGGCCGAGCTGGACGGTGAGCGGGTCGAGCTTGGTGGCGCTCTCCGGCCCGAAGGCCTTCTTGGCGGCGATCTGGAGCAGCACCGCCTGGGACGAGACCTTCACGGAGGGGAGGGCGATCTTGTCCTTGGACGAGAAGTCCTTGAGCTCCTTCACGTCCGGGTTGCGGGTGAGCAGCATCATCGGCGTGGTGCCGACGCCGCACAGGCCCTTCACGTCGCCCCGCGTCCGGTCGTTGAGCAAGAGCATGTTGGTGGAGCCGCTGTCGACGATGTCGATGTTGCCCGAGAGCAGCGCGTCGTTGCCGGCGGCGCCGCTCGTCAGGTTGACCCACTCCACGCTGACGTCCCCGAGCCCCGCGGCCTTGGCGTGCTTCTCGATCAGCTTGTGCTGCTCGGCGAGGACGGCCGGCAGGTAGACGAAGCCCGGCTGCCGGCTGATCCGCACCCTGGCATCGTCGGCCCGGGCAGGGATGGCGAGCGCCAGCCCGGCCAGCAGCAGGGCCGGCCCCGCCCCCAGGAACCGGCGGCAGCCCAACAGCAACGCGGCCGTCCGCGACGTACGCACCATGACGCTTCTCCCTGTGGTCCGGCGGTTTCGTGCCCGCGTCGGACTTGTCGTTGGCGGCGAGTGGACAGAATCGGGCCGGCGCGCGCAAGGCCCTGCCGTCACGGTCGACTGACGCAGCGGCCTCAAAGTTCGGCGACCGGGCTCGGAGCCAAGATCAACGCGATCAAGATGCACACGATCACGGCCGCCGCGCCGGTCGGCATCGTCGGCCGGACATCACCGGTCGAGCCGGACCGGATGGCCGACGCCCCTGCCGAAGCACACCCGCGGGCGGGGCTCTGCGCCCTGTGGCCGGGTGATCGGATGCCAGAGATCCCATGCGCGCGACTCACGCATGGGCGCGCCCTCGAATCTCGAACAGGACAAGATCTTTTAGCAGATCAAGATTTTTGACATACCGACTTTGGCCGATTTGCCAATATTCATTCATTCGTTTTGTCATTATTCCGCATCGCGAGTGCGACGCAGCGGCGGAAACAAATATTTATCGGCCTATCCCGGGATGATGAGGTCAGTGAAAACGTGCCCCTCACTAACTCAGCCGCATCGGTTGGTCGATCGAAGATTTTTGAGCCGTTGAATATTTTCCGAAGTGGCGAGGGGGAGGAAGTTCCATGAGATCGCTATTCTCGCTCCTGAAAAGCATTATGCCGAACGGCGTGAGCCTCAGGCTTCGTCTTCTCAAGGCGAAGATGGTTGATTCGGATACCGCGGCATTTGCGAAATTCGTCCGTCAGGTCGTGGATAGAAACGCGATTGCGATCGACGTTGGAGCAAATTCCGGCTTGTACAGCGCTATATTATCAAAACACTTCAACAAGATAGTCACCATAGAACCGAACCCGGATTGCGTCCGATATATGCAGGATGCACTGCCCCCCAACTGTCAGATTTTCCAATGCGCCGCCTCCGACCAATCCGGACACGCCGTTCTGCGTATTCCGATGTTTGGCGGAACCGTCGAAACGACGCGCGCCACGATCTCCGATGACAACACCTTCTCGTCCGAGCCACCGACCGGATTTTCAAATATTGAAGTTCGAACCGAAACTGTCGATAATATATCGAAAGACATGGCCGATGATAAGTCCGTCGCCATTCTGAAGATCGACACTGAGGGACACGAGCTTGCGGCTTTGCTGGGCGCCGAAAAAACAGTCACTGAACACAAGCCCGCTCTGTGTATCGAAATCGAGGGGCATCACGGCGCGCAAGCCGTGAAAATATTGAGCAAGATTGCCGACCTCGGCTATATCGGCATCATTCTTCGAGAGAATAAGTTTCAGAATGATTCCAGATTTTCGGACGGTCGCTTCCAAGACATCCTAGCGGATACGTCCACCGCCAACAGATACTTTGTTCACCGAAATAAAATAGGAATTTTTCCTGGCATCGAATTGCGACGGACTGCTGAAACGAGGCTTGCAGTGTGAGCTGTGTCTACAAGAGCGTGACGGGCCGGCGCGCGCCCTGAAGCCCGGGTCTGATGCCAAAATCCCGTCGGACCGGGCAAGCCGGTTCCGGCCGGACAGGTCGTCGTTCGGGTGGTCGCTCAAGAACGATCTTGCACAGCGGGCCGCGGGGACGGGGACAGGCGGACGATGTCTCAACCTCTCCGCCCGGCGCGGCGGACGTGGAGTCGGACATAGGCGGTCACCGGCAGGCCGACGGGGTGGGACCGCTCCGTCCAGGCCCGTCCCTCGACGGCGTCGAGGTCGCGGATCGCCCCTCTGCCGATGCGAACGGTCAAGGCGTCAGGATGCCTGGATCCGTCCCGCCCGGGGGGCGAACAGCGCTCCGGTCGGACCGCTCGGGAGGCAGGCCCTTCACGCGTTTGCGGCGCCGGCATCGCGCGCCCGGCGGATCGCGTCCCTGCTGTGATCGGCATCCACCGGGTTGCTCGGCGGATCGGGGCGCGGCGCGACCCGAACGGCCGGCTGCCGTTCGCGGCCCGCGCCAAGGGGCGGATCCCGACCGCTAACCCTGCGCGAACCCCCGGACCGCCGCCCGCACCAGGGCGTCGATCATCGGCCGCACGTCATCCACGCCCAGCGGCCCGAGGCTGCCGAGATCGGCCAGGTAGGTCATGCCGTGGACGCTGGACCAGAGCGCCCGCGCCATCACGGGGATCGCCGCTTCGGCGAGCCGGCCGCCGTCGCGCAGAACCCCCTCCAGGATCGCGAACAGGGCGGCGATGTCGGCCTGCACCGCCTCCGGCGCCGCCACGGTGCGGCGCTCGAAGATCGCCGCCCAGGCCGCGTGGTTCTCCCCCGCGAAGGCGAGGTAGGCATCGGCCAGGCAGAGGAGCCGCGCCTCCGTCTCCCGCGCGGGACAGGCCGCCAGCGCGGCCGCCAGGGTGTCCCGAAGCTGCCGCAGGGTGACCGCGTTGGCCTCCAGCCGCAGCAGCTCCAGGCTGTCGAACTGCGTGTAGACCGAGCCGACCGCCGTGCCGGCCCGCTCCGCGACGTTGCGGGCGGTCAGCGCCGCCGCGCCGCCCGCGTTCAGGATCGCCACGGCGGCGTCGATCAGCGCCCGGCGATCCGCCTCGCGGTCGACCGTTCCCTTCCGCGGACGGCCTCGCCCTTTTTTCTGAACTTCGTTCATTTTATCCCTTGCAGCGGCGGCGGCGCCGTGATTATCTCTTTCTTGAACGACGTTCAATCAATTCCGGACCGGGTCCGGGCCGTCGTCTCCGCGAGGTGACCGTGATGAGGACCCTGTCCTTCCTGATGCGCGGCGTGATCGCCGACCATGCCCAGGCGATCCACGATGCGCACGCCGTGACGATCCTGCGCCAGCAGATCCGGGACGCCGCCGGCGCCCTGGCGACCGCCCGGCGGGAACTCGCCGTGGCCATGGCCTACCACGCCGCCGAGACGCGTGCCCTCGACGCCATCGGCACCCGTATCGAGACCCTGTCGGACGGGGCGCGGCGCGCGCTGGCGGACGGCCGGGCGGATCTCGGGACCGAGGCGGCGATCCACATCGCGGCCCTGGAGGACGAGCGGGCCGACCGCCGGACCGCCGCGGAGCGCTTCGCCGCCGAGGTCGAGCGGCTGAAGCGCCGCGTCGGCCAGGGGAGCGAGCGGCTGCGGGATCTCGACCGCGGGCTCCAGACCGCCCGCACCACCGAGGCCCTGCGCCGGGCGGGGCTGGAGGGCCGCCGGGCCACGACCCTCTCGGCCGGCGCGCTGGGCGAGGCCGAGCGGACGCTGGAGCGCCTGCGGGCGCGGCAGGCGGCCGAGGCGGACGTCGCCACCGCGCTGACCGAGCTGGAGGCGGATGCCGCGGGCGGGATCGAAGCCGAGCTCGAAGCGGCCGGCTACGGCCGTCCCCGCACGGACCCGCGGGCGGTGCTCGACCGTCTCCGGTCCGAGGCCTGACCGGATCTGCAGCGCCCCCGATCAAACCCTATCCACGGAGACCGCACCATGACCCCGCAGATGCCCCATACCGGCGCCTGGAAGACCTTCACCCTGGTCAGCTTCGCCGCCGCCGCCGCCATGCTGACGATCGGGATCTTCTTCCTGCCCGCGGATATCTGGATCAAGGGCTACCTCGCCATGGCATCGCTGTTCCTCACGGGCACGACCTTCACCCTGGCCAAGACCTTGCGCGACGAGCACGAGGCGAACCGGCTGATCAACAAGATCGAGGACGCCGCCGCCGAGCGCGTCCTGCGCGAGGCGGTGCCGGGCCGGCTCTGAGGCGGCCCGGCTCAGCCCGGCGCGCCCAGGAACCCGGCCACGGCCTTCGAGAATTCCGGGGTCCGCAGGTAGCCGTAGGACTTGTGCCGGTTCTCGGCGCCGTCCGGCCTCCGGTAGGCGTTGATCACCGGCACGTCCCGCACCCGCACCCCGGCGGCGTTCGGGGCGTAGAGCGCCGCGAGATCGTCGCCCACGGTGGCGATGTCCCGGCGGTCCATCAGGTTGGTCCAGGCGGTGAGCGCCGCCGGCACCCGCAGGGGGCCGTGCTCGTCGGCGAGCTTCAGCTTGAGGTCGGCGAGCCCCAGGGGCGCGCCGAGGGTGACCAGGGCGCAGCGGGGCAGGGGCGTCCCGTCCGCCTCGGCGGCGCGCAGCACGTCGTAGGCGATCAGGCCGCCCATCGAATGCGCGGCGATCAGCACCTCATCCGCCACGGCGTCGGCCAGGGCAGCGCGCAGGCGCGCCCTGGCGTTGGCCCGGAACGCCGCATCCTCGCAGTAGCCCCAGAGATCGTCGAGGCGGTATTCCAGGATCAGGTCGTCCACCGGGGTCAGCCCTGTGGCCTCCTGCAGGTGCGACAGGCCGCGATAGATCCGGTCGGTGAGGGTCGGCTCGGCGCGGTCGGGCTCCCCCGCCGGGGAGGGGAACGGCCCGAGGCCGTGATCGGGGCGGTAGGGCTCGCGGTTGCAGTCGCCCGAGAGCGGCTGCGGGTAGCGCAGATCCGCCCAGTAGACGAAGGCGAAGGGCAGGTCGGCCTCGGCCACCTGCCATCCGAGATTGCGGTCGAGACCCTCACGGATCGCCGCACGCCACCAGCCGGCCTTCTCGTCGCGCGGCGGCTTGTTGGCGAGTCCGTGGATGCCGATGATGCGTGCCCGACCCAGTGTCCGCTCCCGCGCCGACGAGACTGCCGGACCGTCGAGATAGGGCCGTCCCCCGCGGACGGCACTGCGGCTTAGTTTCCAGGGGGCGTCCCGTTGGCACCAAGAGGGCGGGCTGCGTCCGGCACGCGCGGTCCCCGGAGGCGCGGGTTACGGCGCCCGTCACCCCCATTGCCACGCGGCCTTGCCGCCATAGCTGCGCTGCGGGAACCGGATCGAGCCCGGGGCCTTCTCCCACGACGGATGATCCTGCCGCGCTTGCGTCCCGGTGCGCGCGGCCAATGACAAGGACGGTGGCCCGATGCGGCGCGCCCACAGCATGGATTTCGGGGCCGAGATGGTCGGGGGCGGCGTCCGCTTCGCCCTCTGGGCGCCCACCGCGCAGAGCGTCGAACTCGTCGTCGACGGCGTCGCTCACCCGCTGCCCGAATCCGGTGGCGGCTGGCGCCGCACCGCCCTGCCCGGCGTGAAGCCCGGCGCGCGCTACGGCTTCCGCATCGACGGCGACCTCATCGCCCCCGATCCCGCCTCCCGCTTTCAGCCCGACGACGTCTCGGGCCTGAGCGAGGTGGTCGATCCCCGCGCCTTCGCGTGGTCCGATGCGGGCTGGACCGGGCGGCCCTTCGCGGAGGCCGTGATCTACGAGTGCCACGTCGGCACCGCGACGCCGGAGGGCACCTATGCCGGCCTGCAGGCGCGGCTGCCGGACCTCAAGGCGCTGGGCGTCACCGCCATCGAGCTGCTGCCGCTCGCCGACTTCAAGGGCGCGCGCAACTGGGGCTACGACGGTGTCCAGCCCTACGCCCCCGACGGCGCCTACGGCCGCCCCGACGACCTCAAGCGCCTGATCGACGCCGCCCACGGGCTCGGCCTGATGGTCTATCTCGACGCGGTCTACAACCACTTCGGACCGGCCGGGAACTACCTCCACGCCTACGCCAAGACGTTCTTCACCGAGCGCCACCAGACCCCCTGGGGCGCGGGCATCAACTTCGACGGCAAGGAGAGCGGCGCCACGGTGCGGCAGTTCTTCATCCAGAACGCCCTGTACTGGCTGGAGGAATACCGGTTCGACGGCCTGCGCTTCGACGCCGTCCACGCGATCCTCGACGATTCGCCCCGCCACTTCCTGGCCGAGCTCGGCGAGACGGTCCGCAGGACGTTTCCGGACCGGCAGATCCACCTGATGCTGGAGAACGAGGCCAACCAGGCCCGCTGGCTGGAGCGGGACGCCGCCGGGCGCCCGAAGATGCACGACGCCCAGTGGGCCGACGACCTGCACCATTGCTGGCACGTCCTGCTGACGGGCGAGGATGCCGGCTACTATAAGAGCTTTGCCGACAAACCGGTCGCCCACCTCGCCCGCTGCCTCGCGGAGGGCTTCGCCTATCAGGGCGAGCCGTTTTCCACGCTCGACAACCATCCGCGGGGCGAGCCGTCCGCGCACCTGCCGCCCTCCGCCTTCGTGACCTTCCTCCAGAACCACGATCAGGTCGGCAACCGGGCGCTCGGCGAACGGCTCAATCACTTGGCCGACCCGAAGAAGCTGGACCTCGCCCGGGCCGGGTTCCTGCTGGCGCCGCAGATCCCGATGCTCTGGATGGGCGAGGAATGGTCGGCCTCCGCGCCGTTCCTGTTCTTCGTCGACTTCGCCCCGGACGATGAGCTGAACAAGGCGGTGCGCGACGGCCGCCGCCGGGAGTTCAAGAGCTTTGCGGCGTTTGCGGACGACACCTCGACGATCCCCGATCCTACGGAACGGGAGACGTTCGAGGCCTCGAAGCTCGACTGGTCCGAGCGGGAGCGCTCGCCCCACCGCGAGGTGCTGGCCGAGACGACGCGGCTCCTCGGGCTGCGCCGCGACGTGGTCGTGCCCCTGGCGAAATCCGGCTATGACGGTGCCGCCGCCACCCTGCCGCGGTCGGACGTGGTCGATTGCACGTGGCGCTTCGGGGCCGGCACCCTGCGCTTCGTCGCCAATGTCGGGGACGCCCCCTTCCCGGTGGATCCGGCAGGCGCCCGGGTGGTCTGGACCAACGCCCCGGACGGGGCCGGACGCGACCTGCCCGCCTGGACCGGCATCTTCCTGACGGAGCCCCGCTCGTGAGCGCCCTGGAACAGCTCGCCGACTTGGTCGGCGTCGCCGCCGGCTACACCGATGCCTTCGGCAAGCCCGTCGAGACGCCCCTGGAGGTCCGCCGCGGCCTGCTCGCGGCGCTCGGCTTCGCGGTCGATGACGAGGCGGCGGTGACCGAGAGCCTCGAACGGGTCGAGCGCCTGCGCCGCGGCCTGATCCCGCCGCTCCTGCCCGTGGAGGCCCGCCGCGCCGCACGCGTCCCGGTGCGGCTCGGGAACGGCGCGCCCCACACCCTGGTCTGGCGCCTCGTGGACGAGCGCGGCACCGCCCGCGAGGGGCGGGCCAACCCGCACGGGTCCGAGCCGGGCTTCGAGCTGCCGCCGCTGACTCCGGGCTACCACCGCCTCACCGTGCAGGCCGGCCAGACCCGCACCGAATCCTGGGTGATCGCCGCGCCGCAGCGCTGCTGGCGCCCGCGCCCCTACACGGAGGAGGGCGCCTCCGACTGGGGCATGGCCGCCCAGCTGTACGGCCTGCGCTCGGCCACCAATATCGGCATCGGCACCTACGCGGATGCCGGTGAGGCCGCCCGCGAGGCGGCCTTGCGCGGGGCGGCGTTCCTGGGCTTGAGCCCGGTCCACGCCCTGTTCGGCTCCGATCGGACCAAGATCTCCCCCTACTCGCCCTCCTCGCGCCTGTTCCTCGAGACGCTGTTCATCGCCCCGCGCAGCCTGCCGGGGCTCGCCGGGTCCCGGGCCGAGGCGCTGCTGGACGCGCGCGCCGACGCAATCACCGCCCTGCGGGAGGCGGCGCTGGTCGACCACCAGGGCGTGCACGACGTGCTCGACCCGGTGCTGCGCGCCCTCTGGGCGGAGTCCGCCGCTCGGGCCGGCACCGATGCGGGCTTCGCGCGCTTCCGTCAGGACGGCGGCGAGGATCTCGAATCCCACGCCGTGTTCGAGGCGCTCTCCGAGCATTTCCGCCAGCAGGGCGCCCACTGGCTGGGCGACTGGCCGGAGGCGTTCCGTCGCGCGGGCACAGGGGCGGTGCGGGCCTTCGCGGCGGAGAACGCCGAGCGGGTCGGCTACCATGCGTGGCTGCAATACCTCGCCGACCGGCAGCTCGCCGAGGCCTCCGCGGCGGCGCTCGGCGCCGGGATGCGGGTCGGCCTCTACCGGGACCTCGCGGTCGGCGCCGACCGGGGCGGCTCCGAGATCTGGTCCCATCCGGAGCGCTTCGCCGACCGGGTGTCGATCGGCGCGCCGCCGGATCTCCTCGCCCCGAAGGGCCAGAACTGGGGCCTGCCGGCCTTCGACCCGCTGGCGATGGAGCGCGACGGGCTCGCGGCCTTCCGCGCCCTGGTCCAGGCCAACATGCGCCACGCCGGCGCGATCCGGATCGACCACGCCTTCCAGCTCGCCCGCCTGTTCCTGATCCCGCTGGGCGCGGGCGCCCAGGCCGGCGCCTACGTGGCCATGCCGTTCGAGCCGATGCTGGCGGTGCTGCGGCTGGAGAGCCACCGCAACAAGTGCCTCGTCATCGCGGAGGATCTCGGCACCGCTCCGGAGGGGTTTTCTGACGCGCTGATGCGGGCCGGGGTGCTGAGCTACCGGATCCTCGCCTTCGAGCGCGAGGCCGACGGCCGGTTCAAGCCGCCCTCGGCCTACCCGCGTGACGCCCTCACCGCCATCACCACCCACGACCTGCCGACCTTCGTCGGCTGGTGGCGCGGGGTCGACACCGACACCCGCCAGTCGCTCGGCCTCTACGACCAGGAGCGGGCCGAGGCGGAGCGGGGCGAGCGGGTCGTCGAGCGCCGCCGCCTCGCCGAGGCGCTGGCCGGGGAGCAGCTGCTCCCCTCCACCGAGCCGCCGGAGGCCGCGCCCTTCGAGGCGGCGGCCCGCTACCTCGCCCGGGCGCCCGCGATGCTCACCGCCGTCCAGTACGAGGACGTGGTCTCGGAACTCGCCCAGGCCAACGTGCCGGGCTCGACGGAGGGCTACCCGAACTGGCGGCGCAAGCTCGACCGCGAGTTGACCGACATCGCCGCGCCCGGCGGCCCCCTCGCCAAGCTGGCGGCCTCCCTCTCCGCCGAGGCCCGGGGGCCCCGCTCGGGGGCCGCGCGGCTCGCCGCGCCGCCGCCGCGGTCGACTTACCGGCTGCAGTTCCACAAGGACTTCACCTTCGCGGATGCGGGCCGGATCGTCCCCTACCTGCACCGGCTCGGGATCAGCCACGTCTACGCCTCGCCCCTCCAGACGGCGCGGCCCGGCTCGACCCACGGCTACGACATCGTCGACCACGGCGCGATCAACCCGGAACTCGGCGGCGAGGACGGCTTCATCCGGCTCTCCGAGACGCTCCACGCCCACGGGCTGAAGCTGCTGCTCGACATCGTCCCGAACCACATGGGCGTCGGCGGGTCCGACAACCCGTGGTGGCTCTCGGTCCTGGAATGGGGCTCCCTGTCGCCCTTCGCCGACGCCTTCGACATCGACTGGCAGCGGCTCGGGGCCGGGCGCAACCTCGTGATCCCGTTCCTCGGCGACCGCTACGGCGAGGCCCTGGAGAAGGGCACCCTGGAGCTGAGGTTCGACCCCGACAAGGGTGCCTTCAGCGTCTGGCACTACGAGCACCAGCTGCCGATCCGGCCGCTCAGCTACCCGACGATCCTGAACCGGGTGATCGCCGCCATCGGGGCCGTGGACGACGACACCACCGCGGAGCTGCTCGCCATCTCCGAGCGCCTGCGGGCCATGGCGATCGACACCGACGAGACTCGCCGCCAGGGCTTCCCCGAGGAGGCCGAGGGACTGAAGCGCCGGCTCGCCGAGATCTACGGCGTGTCGCCGCTGATCCAGGAGGCCACCGCCAGCACGCTGGCGCTGCTCAACGGCTTCAAGGGCCGCCCGGACAGCTTCGGGCCCCTGCACCGGCTGCTGGAGTCGCAGGCCTACCGGCTGGCCCATTGGCGGGTGGCATCGAGCGACATCAACTACCGCCGCTTCTTCGACGTGAACTCCCTGGCGGGGTTGCGGGTCGAGCTGTCCGACATCTTCCACCGCTCGCACGAGACCGTGTTCCGGCTCGTCCGCGAGGGCCGGATCGACGGTTTGCGCATCGACCACATCGACGGGCTCGCCGACCCGCTGGGCTACGCGCGGGCGCTCCAGGCCGCCGTGGGACCGGGCTTCTACGTGGTGGTGGAAAAGATCCTCGAGCCGGGCGAGCGGCTGCGGCCCTGGCCGGTGGCCGGGACCACGGGCTACGACGTGCTCAACCAGCTCGACGGGATCCTGGTCGACAAGACCCGGCGGGGGAAGGTCGAGCGCCTCTACACCTGGGCCACGGGCTTCGACGAGCCCTACGGCTTCCAGCTCCGCGCCGCCAAGGCCGAGATCCTGGAGATCAGCTTCGCCAGCGAGCTGGAGGTGCTGACCACCGACCTCAAGGAGGTCGCCGATGCCGACCGGCGCACCCGCGACTTCACCGTCAACGCCCTGCGCCGAGCGCTGATCGAGATCATCGCGCGCTTTCCGACCTATCGGAGCTACCTGCCGCCGGAGCTAGAGGAGGGGGATGTCGAGCCCGAAGACGTGCGCCTGATCGAGGGGGCGGTCGCCAAGGCCAAGCGCTGGTCGAGCCTGCCGGACCGCTCGGTCCACGACTTCGCCGCCGAGGTGCTGCTCGGGCGGATCGAGACCACGGGACCGGGCCGGCCGGATCCGCGGGTGGCCTTGCGCTTCCGCCGCCGGTTCCAGCAGCTCACCGGCCCGGTCATGGCCAAGAGCCTGGAGGACACGCTGTTCTATCGCTACGCGTGCCTCCTCGGCCTCAACGAGGTCGGCGGCGATCCGGGCGAGTACGGGATCGACGCGGAGCATTTCCACGACCTCCAGATCGCCCGCGCCCGGGACTGGCCGAGCGCCATGATCACCACGGCGACCCACGACACCAAGCGGGGCGAGGATGCCCGCACCCGGCTGCTCGCCCTCTCGGAGATCCCGGAGGAATGGGCGAAGGCCTGGGACCTGTGGCAGCGCACCGCCGGCCCGCACCTCGCCCGGATCGACGGCGAGCCGGCCCCCGATGCCAACGACCAGTGGATGTTCTTCCAAGCGATCCTGGGCGCCTGGCCCCTGGAGCTGCTGGATCAGGACGAGGCCGGAATCGTCGCGGAGTTCCGGGATCGGCTCATCGCCTATGGCGAGAAGGCCATGCGCGAGGGCAAGCGCCGGTCGAGCTGGGTCAATGTCGATGCGGTCTACGAGGGCGCGGTCCGGAAGCTGTTCACGGCGCTGATCGCGCCCGGCTCGGATTTCCTGAGCGCACTCCGGCCCTTCGCCCGGCGGCTCGCCCATCTCGGCATGCTGGCGAGCCTCGGCCGCACGGTCCTGAAATGCACCCTGCCGGGGCTGCCTGACACCTACCAGGGGACGGAGGTCTGGGACTTCTCCTTCGTCGATCCCGACAACCGCCGCCCGGTGGACTACCCGGCGCTTGAGCGGATACTGGAAGAGGGCGGCGCGCCGGCGGAGCTGCTGGCGCACTGGACGGACGGGCGGGTGAAGCAGGCGACCCTCACGCGGCTGCTCGCCGAGCGGGCCGCGCGTCCGGACTTCTACGCCAGCGCCGCCTACGAGCCCGTGGCGGCCACCGGCACCCGGGCCGACCACGTGATCGCCTACCGGCGGACCGATCCCGGCCAGGAGGGCGGAGACCTGTTCGTGGCGGTGCCGCGGCTGGTGGCGGGCTTCGTCGGGGAGGCGGTCTGGTCGGGCGAGGCCTTCGCGGGCACCCGGGTGGATCTCGGGGCGGGGACCCGCTGGCGGGACCTCGCCTCGGGGCGGGTCATCGAAGGGCAGGGGGCGGGCGAAGGGGTCGATCTCGGCACCCTCCTGCGCGACCTGCCCTACGCGGTGCTGCGGCGGGACTCTTGAGCCCTCCGTCATCGCGCGCGAAGCGCAGCGACCCAGGGCAGCTCGACTGGGTGAGCGTGGCGTTGCCTGGATTGCTGCGCTCCGCTCGCGAAGACGGCGACGCGTCCGGACATGTCGAGCGGAAGCGGCCGAAGGGCTTCTCCGCAGCCTTGTCATGCAACTCTGCTGAGACACGTCGGACCGGATCGCGCGGCACACCCGCGCGGTTCGGACGTTACGACACAGGGAACGGGAGCCGAGAGGCAGCATGAACGCACCGACCAAAGCCGCTGCGACGTCAGGGGCCGAAGCCGTCCTGCCGGCCGCCCTGGCCCCCAGGGCCGAGGGGCCGCGGATCTACAACCTGTTCCCCCTCCTGGTCGGGCGCGTGTCGGACTGGACCGCCGAGCTGCCGCGGATCGCGGGTCTCGGCTTCGACTGGATCTACCTCAACCCGTTCCATCAGACCGGCGGCTCGAAGAGCCTCTACGCGGTGGCCGACCCGGAGCGCCTCGACGAGCGCTTCCGCGATCCTGACGGCACGGCGGACGACGCGCAGATCGAGCGCTTCTGCGCCGCCGCCGAGGCGGCCGGCCTGTCGGTGATGACCGACCTCGTCATCAATCACACCGCCGACAACGCACGGCTGGCCATCGAGCGGCCCGACCTGTTCCTGAAGGAGCCCGACGGCTCGATCATGCACCCGGCCGCCGTCGATCCGGACGATCCGTCGATCCGCACGGTCTGGGGCGACCTGGCCGAACTCGACTACCATACGCCGGCGGCCCGGGACGAGCTGACCCGGATCTGGGGCGCCTACGTCGCCCGGCTCCAGGGTCTCGGCGTGGCGGGCTTCCGCTGCGACGCGGCCTACAAGGTGCCGCCGGAGACCTGGCGCGTTCTGATCGGGGAGGCCAAGGCCCGCGATCCCGCCTGCCTGTTCGCCGCAGAGACCCTCGGCTGCACCTTCGAGGAGGCGCGGGCCACGGCGGGCGCCGGCTTCGACTACCTGTTCAACTCCTTCGCGTGGTGGGACCTGAAGAAGCCCTGGGCGCTGGAGCAGTACGAGCGCCTGCGGGTGCTGGCGCCCTCCATCGCCTTCCCGGAAAACCACGACATGACGCGGCTCGCCGCCGGGATCGGCGGCGGCCCCGAGGCGGTGGCGGCCCATCTGCGCACCCGCTACGCGCTCGCCGCCTTCTTCTCGGCCGGCGTGCTGATGCCGATCGGCTACGAATGGGGCTACCGCCGGGCGCTGCACGTGGTCGACACCACCCCGCGCGACCGCGAGAACGACACCGGCCTCGACATCTCCGGCTCGATCCGGGCGATCAACGCCCTGCGGGCAGAGCTGCCGGCCGCCAATGTCGAGGGCGCGCAGATGCGCCTCTCGTCCCCCGACAGCGACCTGGTGGCGCTCGCCCGCTTCGACACCGGCCATCCGGCCTCGGCGCGGCACGCGCTGATCGTGCTCTACAACCCCACCGACCGGCCGGTGCCGGTGGAGGCCGGGACGCTCATCGCGCGGACCGGCGGCATGCTCGGCGCCTTCGTCGACCGGACCCCGGAGGCCGAGCCGATCGCCTTCCATCCCGGCAGCGCCATCGACCTGCGCCCCGGGGAATTGCGCATCCTGGCGGCCGGCGCCCAGCAGGTCGCCCGGCAGCCGGCGCGCGGCACGCCCGACGGCACCGGACGGGTGGTGATCGAGGCCGTGGCGCCTGAGATCGACGGCGGCCGCTCGCCGGTGAAGCGGATCGTCGGCGAGTCCCTGCGGGTCGAGGCCGACATCTTCTCCGACGGCCACGAAATCATCGACGCCGCGATCCTGTCGCGGGTCGTCGGCACCGAGGCGTCTGGAGGCGAGACTTGGCGCGAGGACCCGATGGTCTTCGTCGACAACGACCGCTGGGCCGGGCAATTCCCCCTGGAGCGGAACGCCCGCTACGAGTTCACCCTGATCGCGTGGCGCGATGCCTTCTCGTCCTGGGTGCGCGACACCCTGAAGAAGCGCGCCGCCGGCGTCGATGTCCGCCTGGAGACGATCGAGGGCGTGGCTTTGGTCGAGACCGCTGCGTCCCTCGCCCGCACCCGCGGCGGCCGTGACGCGGAGCGCCTCGCCGCCCTGGTGGCGGCGCTCGCCGCCGAGGAGACGGGCTCGGCCGCCCAGCTCGACCGGATCCTCGAGCCCGAGGCGTCCCGCCTCGTGCGCCGGAACGCCGAGCGGGTGAACCTGACCCGCTATCCCGTGACCCTGCCGGTGATCGCCGACCGTCTCGCGGCCCGGTTCTCGGCCTGGTACGAGATCTTCCCGCGCTCGCAGTCGATGGACGTCAACCGCCACGGCACCTTCGACGACGTCATCCGGCGCCTGCCCGAGATCCGCGAACTCGGCTTCGACGTCCTCTACTTCACGCCGATCCACCCCGTGGGCCGCACCAACCGCAAGGGCAAGAACAACACCCTCACGGCCCAGCCCGGCGATGTCGGCTCGGTCTACGCGGTGGGCGCGGCGGAGGGCGGCCACGAGGCCGTGCATCCCGACCTCGGCACGCTGGCCGATTTCGAGCGGCTGGTGGCGGCGAGCCACGCCTACGGCATGGAGATCGCCCTCGACTTCGCGATCCAGTGCTCGCCGGACCACCCCTGGATCAAGGACCACCCGGAATGGTTCGAGTGGCGCCCGGACGGCACGCTGAAATTCGCCGAGAACCCCCCGAAGAAGTACGAGGACATCTCGAACGTCCACTTCTACGGCGGCGCCCTGCCCGGGCTCTGGATCGAGCTGCGCGACATCCTCCTCGGCTGGTGCGCCCGCGGCGTGCGCATCTTCCGGGTCGACAACCCGCACACCAAGCCGATCCCGTTCTGGGAATGGGTGATCGGCGAGGTCAACGGCCAGTATCCGGACGCGATCTTCCTCGCCGAGGCCTTCACCCGGCCGAAGATGATGAAGAAGCTCGCCAAGGCCGGCTACCAGCAGAGCTACACCTACTTCACGTGGCGCAACACCAAGCAGGAGCTGACCGACTACGCCCTGGAGCTGGCCGGCGAGATGGGCGAGTACTACCGCCCAAACTTCTTCGCGAACACGCCCGACATCAACCCGTACTTCCTGCAGACCAGCGGACGCGCCGGCTTCGTGATCCGCGGCACGCTCGCCGCGACCCTGTCGTCGGTTTACGGCATCTACAACGGCTTCGAACTGTGCGAGGCCGCGCCGTATCCCGGCAAGGAGGAGTACCTCAACTCGGAAAAATACGAGCTGAAGGCCTGGGACTACGACCGGCCGGGCAACATCCGCGAGCACATCGTCAAGCTCAACCGGATCCGGCGCGAGAATCCCGCCCTCTGGGATTTCCGCAACGTCGTCTTCACCGGGGCCTTCAACGACCAGATCATCGCCTACGCCAAGGCGACGCCGGAGCGCGACAACTGCGTCTTCACCATGGTCAACCTCGACCCGAAGAACCGCCAGGAATGCACCTACGAGGTGCCGCTCTGGCTGTTCGGCCTGCCCGACGACGGCGCCGTCGAGGTCGAGGACCTGCTCCAGGGCTACACGTTCGAGTTGCGCGGCAAGACCCACCGCATCGCCCTCGATCCGGCCGAGCGATCCTGCGTCATCTGGCGCCTCCGGGCGCCGCGGCGGGTTGCGGGCTGAGGCCGCCCATGGCACCTGACCGTGGCACCTGACCCCGGCGGCGGGCCTCCCCGTCACCGACCATTGCACCCGCGCGGCGGTCGTCCGCCCGCTCCCGGCCGGCTCCCGCCGCCGGTCCCGTCAGATTCGACCGATGAGGCAGCGACGCGATGATCGATCGCAGCGACCCGCAATGGTACCGTGACGCCATCATCTACCAGATTCACGTCAAGTCGTTCTTCGACGCGAACAACGACGGGATCGGCGATTTCGAGGGGCTGACCCAGCGCCTCGACTACGTCCGCGACCTCGGCGTCACGGCGATCTGGCTGATGCCGTTCTACCCCTCGCCGCTGCGCGACGACGGCTACGACATCGCCGATTACGAGGGCATCAACCCGTCCTACGGGACCATGGAGGACTTCAAGGCCTTCGTGGCGGCGGCGCACGAGCGCGGCCTGCGGGTGATCACCGAGCTTGTGATCAACCACACCTCGGACCAGCACCCCTGGTTCCAGGCCGCCCGGGAGGCGCCCCCCGGCTCGCCCGAGCGCGACTTCTACGTCTGGTCGGACACCGACGAGCCGTACCGGGACACGCGGATCATCTTCCTCGACACCGAGGCGTCGAACTGGACCTGGGACCCGGTCGCCAAGCAGTATTTCTGGCACCGGTTCTACAGCCACCAGCCGGACCTGAACTTCGACAACCCGAAGGTGCTGGAAGCGGTCATCGCGACCATGCGCTACTGGCTCGACATGGGCGTCGACGGGCTGCGGCTCGACGCGATCCCCTACCTGATCGAGCGCGACGGCACGAATTGCGAGAACCTCGCCGAGACGCACGACGTGATCAAGAAGATCCGGGCGGCGCTGGATGTCAGCTACCCCGACCGGATGCTGCTCGCCGAGGCCAACCAGTGGCCGGAGGAGACCGCGCAGTATTTCGGCGACGGCGACGAGTGCCACATGGCGTTCCACTTCCCGCTGATGCCGCGGATGTACATGGCGATCGCCCGGGAGGACCGGCACCCGATCACCGACATCATGCGCCAGACCCCGGAGATCCCCGAGGGCTGCCAATGGGCGATCTTCCTGCGCAACCACGACGAGCTGACCCTCGAAATGGTCACCGCCGAGGAGCGTGACTATCTCTGGTCGTTCTACGCCGCCGAGCGGCGCGCCCGGATCAACCTCGGCATCCGCCGCCGCCTCGCGCCGCTGCTGGAGAACGACCGGCGCAAGATCGAATTGATGAAGTCCCTCGTCCTGTCGATGCCCGGCACGCCGGTGCTCTATTACGGCGACGAGATCGGCATGGGCGACAACATCTACCTCGGCGACCGCGACGGCGTGCGCACGCCGATGCAGTGGAGCCCTGACCGCAACGGCGGCTTCTCCCGGGCGAACCCGCAGCGGCTGTTCCTGCCGGCGATCCAGGACCCGATCTACGGCTTCGACGCGATCAACGTCGAGGCGCAGACCCAGGCCCAGACGAGCCTGCTGAACTGGACGCGGCGCATGATCGCGATCCGCAACAACAGCGTCGCGCTGGGGCGCGGCACGATCCAGTTCCTCTATCCCAGCAACCGCAAGGTCCTGGCCTGGATCCGCGAGCACGAGGACGAGCGGATCCTGTGCGTGGCGAACCTCTCGCGCGCGCCCCAGGCGGTGCAGCTCGACCTGTCGGAGCTGCGGACCGCGGTACCGATCGAACTCACCGGCGGCACCGAATTCCCGCCGATCGGCGATCTGCCCTACCTGCTGACCCTGCCGTCCTACGGCTTCTACTGGTTCAGCTTGAGCGCCGCGCGCTCCGGGGTGGTCGGCCCGCAGCAGGAGCCGCCGGAGCTGTTCACCCTGGTGCTCACCGGCGGCATCGAGAGCCTGATGTCGGGCCGCGAGCGCGTCGCCTTCGAGCGCACGGTGGTGCCGCCGTTCCTGACCAGCCGGCGCTGGTTCGGCGCCAAGGGCTCGCGGATCAAGGCCACGAAGGTCATCGACTGCGCCGCCCTGACGGATGTCGACGGGAGCGCGCGCTTCCTGCTGCCGCGGCTGCAGGTGCAGCTCGCCAGCGGCGAGAGCCACGAGTACTTCATGCCGGTCGGCGTCGAGGAGGGCCGCGAGGACGAGACGCTGATGCCCTTCGCGGTGGCGCGGGTCCGCCGCGGCCCGCGGACCGGGCTGCTCTACGGGGCGGCGGGCTCCAACGACTTCGCCGCCTGCCTGATCGACGACATGCGCCAGGGCCGGGAGATCCCCACGGAGAGCGGCCGCCTCGTCTTCGCCGTCACCTCGGCCTTCGACCCGGAGGTCACGGTCGACGTGGCCGATATCCGGCGGCTCTCGGCGGAGCAGAGCAACACCTCGATCGCCATCGGCTCGAAGATGATGCTCAAGCTGCTGCGCCGCCTGCAGCCGGGGCTTCATCCCGAGATCGAGGTCGGGCGCTTCCTCACCGAGCAGGCGGGCTTCTCCAACACCCCCGCGCTGCTCGGCACGCTGGAACACGTCGCCGAGGACGGGACCCGGACGGCCCTCGCGGTCCTTCAAAGATTCGTCGTGAACCAGGGCGACGCCTGGACGCTGATGCTGGAGGGCCTGCGCCGGGACTTCGAGACCGTCGTGCTCACCCCCGAGAGCGAGGCCGCCAGCCCCGAGGAGGCGTTCCAGGCCCACCGGCCCTGGGCGGACCTTATCGGGCGGCGCACCGCCGAGCTGCACGCGGCGCTGGCCATCGAGACCGACGATCCGGCCTTCACGGCCGAGCCGTTCACCGGGGACGATCTCGCGGTGCTGGCGCGCGACGCCCGCCATCAGGCCGAGCGCGCCTTCCGGGCGCTCAAGGGCTTGGCCGACCGGGGCCTCGACGCCGGCAAGCCGGCCTGCGCGGAACTCGGCCAGCGCCGGAGCGAGGTCGAGGCCCTGATCGCCGCGCTCACCGCCGAGCCGGTCCGGGGCGCCCACAGGACGCGCATCCACGGCGACTACCACCTGGGACAGGTGCTGGTCGCCGAGAACGACCTGATCATCGTCGACTTCGAGGGCGAGCCCTCGCGTCCGGCCGATGAGCGCCGGGCCAAGTCGATGCCGCTGCGGGACGTGGCCGGGCTGATGCGCTCCTTCGCGTACGGCGCCGAGACGGTGATCCGGGAGATCACCGCCCGGTTCGCCGATTCCGAGGGGCGGGCGCGGGACGCCGCCACGGCGTGGCGCGGCATGATCGAGGCGGCGTTCCTCGCCGGCTACGAGTCCGCGGTCGCGGGCTCGCGCGCCGCGGTGACTGACCCGGATTCGCGGGCTCGGCTGCTGCGCCTCTGCCTGCTGACCAAGGCCCTGTACGAGGTCGACTACGAGGCCAACAACCGGCCGGACTGGATCGAAATCCCCGCCCGTGGGGTTCTCACCATTCTGGACACGGACGGACACGAGCCCGGAGCATCGGAATGACGGCGATCGACGAGACCTTCGCAACGCGGGTCGACCCGGAATCGGCGACGGCGCGGACCGCGGATGTCCCGGGCTCCGGCACCGCCCCGGCGGCGCCGAGCGTCCACCCGGACGCGATCGCCGCGCTGATGGCCGCCAATCACGGCGATCCGTTCTCGGTGCTCGGCCCCCACCGGGTCGGTCCCCAGGCCTGGGAGGTCCGCGCCGTTCTGCCCGAGGCGCGGACCGCCGCCCTGGTGATGGACGGCCGCACCGTGCCCTTCGAGAAACGCCATCCGGACGGGTTCTACGTCGCCCGGGTCGAGGGGGAACACCGGCCGCTCTACGAGATCGAGGTCGAGGCCTGGGACGGGACGAAGCGCCGCCGCTACGACCCCTACGGCTTCGGCTCCTCGATCGAGCAGTACGACGTCGCGACCCTGCGCGAGGTCGGCACCAACCTCGTCTACCGGATGCTCGGCGCCCAGTCGGGGCAGCTCGACGGCATCGACGGCTTCCGCTTCGCGGTCTGGGCTCCGAATGCCCGCAAGGTCAGCGTCGTCGGCGACTTCAACGACTGGGACGGGCGGCGCCATCCGATGCGCCTCTGGCAGGACGGCGGCATCTGGGAGCTGTTCGTGCCCGGCCTCAAGGCCGGCGTCCGCTACAAGTTCGAGATCCGCGGCCCGGACGGGTCCCTGATCCCCCTCAAGGCCGACCCGGTCGCCTTCGCGGCCCAGCACCCGCCGGAGACCGCCTCGGTCACCCACGGATCGGGCGAGTTCGACTGGCACGATGCCGGCTGGATGGGCACCCGGGGCGCGAAGGACCCGCGCCACGCGGCGATCTCGGTCTACGAGGTCCATCTCGGCTCCTGGGCGCGGGTGCCCGAGGAGGGCAACCGCTTCCTGACCTACCGGGAACTCGCCGAGCGGCTGATCCCCTACGTCAAGGATCTGGGCTTCACCCATATCGAGATGCTGCCGATCACCGAGTTCCCGTTCGACGGGTCCTGGGGCTATCAGCCGGTCTCGCTGTTCGCGCCGACGAGCCGCTTCGGCACGCCGGAGGAGTTCGCCGCCTTCGTGGACGCCGCCCACGAGGCCGGCATCGGCGTGCTGCTCGACTGGGTGCCGGGGCACTTCCCCCTGGACGCCCACGGGCTCGGCCAGTTCGACGGGACGCATCTCTACGAGCATGCCGACCCGCGCCAGGGCTTCCACCAGGATTGGGGCACCTATATCTACAATTTCGGGCGGACCGAGGTCGCGACGTTCCTGGCCGCCAACGCCCGGTTCTGGCTGGAGCACTACCACCTCGACGGCCTGCGCGTGGATGCCGTCGCGTCGATGCTCTACCTCGACTATTCCCGCCGCCAGGGCGAGTGGATCCCGAACCGCTACGGCGGCAACGAGAACCTCGACGCCATCGACTTCCTGCGCAGGACCAACGAGGCGACCTACAGCCACGCCCCGGGGACGATCACGGTGGCGGAGGAATCGACCTCGTGGCCGGGCGTCTCGCACCCGACCTATACGGGCGGCCTGGGCTTCGGCTTCAAGTGGAACATGGGCTGGATGCACGACACCCTGCATTTCATGCAGGAAGATCCGATCCATCGCCGCTACCACCACCACAACCTGACCTTCGGGCTGCTCTACGCCTTCTCGGAGAATTTCATCCTGCCGCTCTCCCACGACGAGGTCGTGCACGGGAAGGGCTCGCTGCTCGGCAAGATGCCGGGCGACCGCTGGCAGAAATTCGCGAATCTCAGGGCCTATTACGGCTTCATGTGGGGGCATCCCGGCAAGAAGCTGCTGTTCATGGGCGGCGAGTTCGGCCAGGAGCGGGAGTGGAACCACGACAACAGCCTGGACTGGCACCTCCTGGACGATCCCCTGCACAAGGGCGTCCAGAGCGTGATCCGCGACCTGAACCGGCTCTACGTGTCGACCCCGGCCCTCTACAGCCGCGACGCGGAGCATACCGGCTTCCAGTGGCTGGTGGCGGACGATCAGGACAACAGCGTCATCGCCTGGGCGCGCAAGGGCGCCAAGCCCGGCGAGGTCGCCATCGTGGTGTCGAACTTCACGCCGGTGCCGCGCGAGGGCTACCGGATCGGCGTGCCGCAGGCGGGCTTCTACCGGGAGGCGTTCAACTCGGATGCCGGCGTCTACGGCGGCGCGAACCTGGGCAACCAGGGCGGGCGCCACACCGACGCGGAGGCGAGCCATGGCCAGGGGCAGAGCCTGTCGCTCACCCTGCCGCCGCTCGCCACGATGATCTTCCTGCTGGAGGGCTGAGCCGAGGTTCCCTCCCCCCTCTGCGGGGGAGGGTGTTTCGCGGAACCGTCTGTGAAGCAGCCCTGCGGGCTCGCCGGCGCCGACCGATTCCGTCGCCGTGACCGCACCGATCTGCGCGCATCGGGACAGGACCTGCGCGCCTTGAGACGAGGGCGCGCGCCGGTTCGCCGATAAGCCCTCTGCCGATCCGGCGGAGGACCTTCATGAAACTTGCGATTCCTACCCTCGCCTGCACGCTGCTGCTGGCGGTACCGACCATCGCGTCGGCGAATGCCGACGACGTCGCTTGGATCAAGCGCTGCATCGCCGACAATGCCGACGAGGGGCAGAGCGCCGACACGCTCGCCGTCTACTGCTCCTGCATGAACAACAAGATGTCGAGCGACGAGACGCTCTCGATCACCGCCTGGGAGAAACGGCATCCGGAGGAGCAGGAGGCCTGCTCGCGGAAGGCCCGGTGGCGGAGCCGCTGATCACCCGTTCGGAGGCCTCGGCCCGGCCGGCCGGGCCGACATGGCACCGCCGCCTGTCCCCGAGCCGGTTGTCCTGCGCGCTCCCAACTCATGGCCGCACATCCCCCGGCGCGCAGCCATAGGCGGCCCGGAAGCTCCGGAAGAAGGTCGAGAGACTGTCGAAGCCGCTCGCATACGCGGCCTCGGTCACACTCGTCCGGGGCGCGGCCTCCAGGATGCGGCGGGCGCGGGCGACCCGTCGCATCCGCAGATGGCGGCCGAAGCTCGTGCCGGTCGGCTCGAACAGGATGTGCAGCTGCCGGATCGAGATGCCGAGCGCCGCCGCAACCTGCGCCGGCGACAGTCCGGGCTCGTGCAACCGGCGCTCGATCAGCGCATGGGCTCGGTCGAGCAATCCTGCCCGGATGGCCGCCCGCGCGGAGTCGGCCCGCGGCTCGCCGGCGCCCCGGGCGAGCAGGGCGAGGTGGAGGAGGGTGTCGATGGCGGCCTCCGCGACGGATCCGGTCAGGTGCGGGGCCTGGACGACGAAGGACTCCAGGTACGCGGCGAAGAGCGCCGACAACCCGGCTCCATTCTCGAGCAGCCGGAACGGGTGTGCGTCACCTCCCCGGACGAGCTGCGTGATCCGCGACGCGGGCAGCCGCACGATCCGGCAGGCAAACGAATCCTGCGGCGCCGGGACGCTCTCGTAGGACAGATCCAGCTGACCCATCATGATGGCACCGGCCGCGACCGGCATCTCGCGGCCGCCGGCCTTGAGCAGGCCACCGCCCGCAACCTGCTGGCAGATGCAGAAGGCGTCGCTTGGGGTGCGGGCGATGTCGGAAGGCGTGCGGCTGACCCGGTAGGCCGAGGCTGTCAGCTCAGCGATCGCTGTGTCGCCCAGGCGAAGGAGGGTATACGCCCCCTGGAAGCGCAGGCGTTTCTGGGGCTCGAGTTCGATACTGACGCCGAAGAGCTGCCGGGCGCGCTCCTCGCGCCACTGCACGAAGCGGTCGCGCGGGTGCAGCGATTCGGTCGACCACGTCAGCATGGCCCGACGATGCAGAGCCGCCGGGACCGGTCCACCGATTCGATCGGCGCCGCACAGGAAATGCGTCCTGCCTGCCGAGCCCTACGCCGCCCGCCAGCGCAGCGCCGTGCTGTTGCCGATCGCCCGGCCGTAGAGCCCGGCATAGTTGTCGGCCGCCTGGTCCCAGCCGAAGCGGGCCGCCATGGCCCGCCGCCGCATGGCGTTGAGGCGCTTCGTCTGGCCGAAGGCCTCCAGCGCCCTGCGAACCGCCGCCCCGAAGGACGCGGCCGAGGCCTCCCCGAAGGTGAAGCCCGTCACCCCGTCCTCGACCGTGTCGGCGAGGCCCCCGGTCCGCCGCACGATCGGCAGGGAGCCGAAGCGCTGCGCGTACATCTGGGCGAGGCCGCAGGGCTCGAAGCGCGAGGGCATCAGCAGGAAGTCGCTGCCCGCGAACATCCGCCGGGCCTGCGCCTCCTCGAAGCCGACATGCACACCGACCGCGTCGGGATGGCGCTTGGCGAGGCCCCGGAGCGCCTGCTCGAACCGGCCCTCGCCCTGGCCGATCACCACGAGCTGGCCGCCCCCGGCCACGATCGCCTCGGCGGCCTGCAGGCTGAGGTCGATGCCCTTCTGGTGGACGAGGCGCGACACGATGGCGAAGAGCGGCCCGCGGGAGACCGCGAGGCCGAACTGCCGGCGCACCGCCTCGGCGTTGGCGCGCTTGCCCTTCCAGTCGTCGATCTCGAAGCGGGTGGCGAGGTGCGGATCGGTGCTCGGGTCCCAGGTCTCGTCGATGCCGTTGAGGATGCCGGCGAGCCGGCCCTGGCCGGCGCGGGTGCGCAGCAGCCCGTCGAGGCCGCAGCCCAGCTCGGGGGTCTGGATCTCCCGGGCGTAGGTCTCGCTCACCGTGGTGACCTGCGAGGCGTAGAAGATGCCGGCCTTGAGGAAGGAGAGCTGCCCGTAGAACTCCGCGCCATCCATCTGGAAGGCCGAGTCCGGCACCCCGAGCCGGGGCAGGGCGTCCCGGGGGAACAGGCCCTGGTAGGCGAGGTTGTGGATCGTCAGCACGCTGGGCACCCGCCGGCCGCGCCAGGCAAGGTAGGCCGGGGCCAGGGCCGCCTGCCAGTCGTTGAGGTGCAGGAGGTCGGCCGACCAGTCGGGGTCGGCGCCCGCGGCGAGTTCGGCCGCCGCGAGGCTGAGGCGGGCGAAGCGCAGGTCGTTGTCACCGAAATCGCCGTGCTGGTCGCCGTAGGGCGTGCCGTCGCGCTCGTAGAGGTCGGGGCTCAGCAGGACGTAGATCCGCAGCCCGTCGACGGCCTCGACGAGGCCGAGGTCGCAGGCCGGGACCCCCGCGAAGCCCTCCAGGCGGCCTATGACCGGGATCTCGGGGAAGGCCGCGCGGACCTGCCGGTATCCGGGAATCAGGACGCGGATGTCGTAATGGGGCACGAGCGCCCGCGGCAGGGCGGCCGAGACCTCGCCGAGACCGCCGGTCTTCACGAAATCGGCCATCTCCGGCGTGGCGTAGAGGATGCGGCGGCGCAGCGAGGCGGGGCGGGCCGGCTGGTGGATCGTGCGGGCGCCGTCTCCTTCGCCGGATGACCACGCGGCGAAGGAACCACCACGGCACGTATCGAGCATCGGCATGGATCCTGGCCGGGCGGAATGCCCCGGTCTGGCAGACGATCGGGCAGGCACGGCTGTCACGATCTCAACCACGGCTAATACTCCTCCGCCGCGACGGTTCCGCTGCGACGCACAAAATAGGCCACCGTGAGAATTAAGCTTCACTTACCTATGTGGCATTGCAGCAAAAATTCGCGTCGGCCCGGCGGTTTTCGGCCGACCCGACGCCATTTCGCACCGGGATCACGCCGCCTGGAAGTTCAGGGGACAGGCCGGGGAGCGGATCGTGCCGCTGCGGCAGCGCGCCGCCCGAATCGGGTCCGGGCGCCCGAACCCGGCCGATGGAGTCGGCGCCCGCGTCCCTGCGCGCGTGACGATGGCGGCTTGCAAGCGACCGCGCGATGCAGCCGGAGGCCGGATCACGCCGCCCGGCCGGGACGGGATCGAGGCTGCGATCGGCCCCCGATCCGAATGCCCCGCGCGGACGCGCCGACGCGGTCCCGCTCACCAAGCGCGGCGCAGGATCACCCCCTCGGCGGGTCCCAGCGCCAGGGCGCGGCCGGCCGTCTCGCCCGCCCGCCCAGCGCGGGTCGAGAGCAGCACGGTCCAGCCGCCCTCGGGAAGCGGCAGATCCTGCGGAGCCGCACCGAAGTTCAGGACCACGCGCAGGACGGCCTCGTCGGCGAACCGCTCGTAGGCGAACACCTCCGCGATCCCGAGCGGCACCGCCCGGTAGCCGCCGACCGCGAGGGCCGCGTGGTCGCGGCGCAGGGCGAGCAGCCGCCGGTGCAGGGTGAGCATCGAGGCCGGGTCCGAGCGCTGGCCCTCGACGTTGCAGGTCGCCCAGTCCTGCGCCAGCGGCAGCCACGGCTCGGCCGTGGAGAAGCCGGCCTGGGGGCTCTCGTCCCACTGCATCGGCGTGCGCTCCGGGTCGCGGCCGTGGCCGGGCTCGCTGTGCTCCCAGGGATCGCGGGCGCGCCCCGGCGGGATCGGCACGTGGCCGAGGCCGATCTCGTCGCCGTAATAGAGGGTCGGGGTCCCCCGCAGGGTCAGGAGCAGCATCGCGGCGATGCGGGCCTGATCGGCGCCGACCCGGGCGGCGATGCGCGGCTGGTCGTGGTTGCCCAGCACCCAGTTCGGCCAGCCGCCCTCGGGCAGGGCCGCCTCGTAATCGGCCACGAGCTCGGCCACCGCATCCGCCCGCCACGGGGTCTGGATCAGCTGGAAATTGAACGGCAGGTCGGCCCCGGTGAGGTCCGGTCCGTAATAGGCGACCAGCCGCTCCACCGGCAGGTAGATCTCGCCGATCAGCACCCGCTCGCCGTACGGGCGCAGCACCGCCCGCATCCCGGCGATCACGTCGAAGATCTCCGGCCGGTCGGCGGAGTAGACCTGGGTGAAGCGGTTGATCTCGGGCGAGCCCGGCGCGTAGTCGGGATTGGCCGGGTTGTCGCGGAACCCCCCATCCTTCATCAGGTGCCAGATCACGTCGACCCGGAACCCGTCGACCCCGCGCTCCAGCCAGAAGCGGAGCACGTCGTGCATGGCGTCCCGCACGGCGGGGTTGCGCCAGTTCAGGTCCGGCTGCTCCTTCAGGAACGCGTGGTAATAGTACTGGCCGGTGGTCTCGTCGCGCGTCCACGCCGGGCCGCCGAAATTCGACAGCCAATTGTTGGGCGGCCCGCCGTCGGGGGCGGGATCGCGCCAGATGTACCAGTCCCGCTTCGGGCTCGTGCGCGACGACCGGCTCTCCGTGAACCACGGATGCGCGATCGAGGAATGGTTGGGCACGAAGTCGAGGATCACCTTCAGCCGGCGCCGGTGGGCCTCGGCGATCAGGGCGTCGAAGTCGGCCAGCGTGCCGAACAGCGGATCGATCCCGCAGTAATCGGCCACGTCGTAGCCGAAATCCGCCATCGGCGAGGGATAGACCGGCGAGATCCACACGGCATCGACCCCGAGCCAGGCGAGGTAGTCGAGGCGCGCCGTGATGCCCGGAAGGTCGCCGACCCCGTCGCCGTTCGTGTCCTGAAAGGAGCGGGGATAGACTTGGTAGACGGTCCCGCGCTTCCACCAGACGGTGTCGGTCATGCTGCGCCCCTCGCGTTTACGGCCCGGGATAACCGCAGAGCGGCGCGCTGGCGACCGGCGGCGGATGCGCGCAGTGCAGCGGAGCCGCGCACGGGTGTGCCTGGAATGTCACGTTCCCGCGCCATATCTCAGCCGATGTGCCCATGTGGTCCGCCGGAGCGGCGCTGCCACGACTTCGCCAGACACCGGCCGCACCCTCGGATGCTTCGGGGCACGGATCGCCCGTCCGTTCATGCGGCGGCAATCCATCAAAAGAGATAATCCGCCCACGATACCCCCGGCGCTAGAATCCGGGGCGACGACTTTGGGGGACCCGCACGTGTTGAACGATGTTCTGACCCGGCCAGTGCCACAAGATGTCGCGCGCGACGAGCGCGCTCCCGAGGCTCCGGCCACGGCCCCCTGGACCGCCCCGGCGTTGTCCGGAAGCGGCGACGCCGTGGTGGACCTGCGGGAATCGATCCGCGCCAAGCTCACCTTCGCGCTGGGCCGCACGCCCGAGACCGCCCGCCCGCGCGACTGGTTCGCCGCGACCGCGCTGGCCCTGCGCGAGCGGATCGTGGCGGCCTGCATGGCGTCCGAGCGCAGCGTCCCGAACAAGCGCGTCTACTACCTGTCGCTGGAATTCCTGATCGGCCGGCTGATGTCGGACGCGATGAACAACCTCGGCCTGACCGAGACCACCCGCGCCGCCCTGCGGGAACTCGGGGTCGACCTCGACGCCGTGCAGGAGGCCGAGCCCGACGCGGCCCTGGGCAATGGCGGCCTCGGGCGGCTCGCCGCCTGCTTCATGGAGAGCATGGCCAGCATCGGCATCCCGGCCATGGGCTACGGGATCCGCTACGACCACGGCCTGTTCCGCCAGTCCTTCGAGGACGGCTGGCAGCGCGAGGCGCCGGAGACGTGGCTCGCCGAGGGCAACCCCTGGGAATTCGCCCGGCCCGAGGCGACCTACGCCATCGGCTTCGGCGGGACCGTCACCATGTCCTCCGCGGAGGCGGGGGTGATCCGCCGGCACTGGCAGCCGGCCGAGACCGTGCGGGCGGTGGCCCACGACGTGCCGGTGGTCGGCTGGCGGGGGCGCCACGTCAACGCCCTGCGCCTGTGGAAGGCCGAGGCCGGCGAACCCGTGGACCTGGCCCGATTCAACGGCGGCGACCATGTCGGCGCGGTGGCGGCGCGGATGCGCGCCGAGGCGATCTCCCGCGTGCTCTATCCGAGCGATTCCTCGGCCGAGGGGCAGGAGCTGCGCCTGCGCCAGGAATACTTCTTCACGGCGGCGTCGATCCAGGATCTCGTCGCCCGGCACGTGGCCGAGCGCGGCGACGTCCGGTCCCTGCCGGACCACGCCGCGATCCAGCTCAACGACACGCACCCGGCCATCGCGGTGCCGGAGCTGATGCGCCTCCTCCTCGACGGGTACGGCCTGTCCTGGGAGGATGCGTGGCACGTCACCACCAACACGCTGCACTACACCAACCACACCCTCCTGCCCGAGGCCCTGGAGACCTGGCCGGTGGCGCTGATGGAGCGGCTGCTGCCGCGCCACATGCAGATCATCTACCTGATCAACTGGATGCACCTGGAGGAGCAGGCCAAGCACGGCCGGCAGGGGCCGGCGGATTCCGCCGCCTACCTCGCCTCGATCTCGCTGATCGACGAGTCGAACGGCCGCCGGGTGCGGATGGGGCACCTCGCCTTCCACGGCGCGCGCCGGGTCAACGGCGTCTCGGCGCTGCACACCGACCTGATGCGCTCCACGGTCTTCTCCGACCTGCACGCGCTGGATCCGGACAAGATCGTCAACAAGACCAACGGCATCACCTTCCGCCGCTGGTTCCACAACGCCAATCCGGGCCTCACCCGGCTCGCCGTCGAGACGGTGGGCGCGGGCGTGCTCGACGATCCCGAGCTGCTCCGGGGCCTGGAGGCCCATGCCGAGGATCCGGCCTTCGTGACGCGCTACGCGTCCGTGCGCCGGGAGCGCAAGGCGGCCCTGGCGGCGATCATCGCCGAGCGCACCGGCATCGACGTCGATCCAGCCGCGCTGTTCGACGTCCAGGTCAAGCGCATCCACGAGTACAAGCGCCAGCTCCTCAACGTGATCGAGACCGTGGCGCTCTATCAGGCGATCAAGGCCGAGCCGCACCGGGACTGGACGCCCCGGGTGAAGATCTTCGCCGGCAAGGCGGCGCCGAGCTACGTCCAGGCCAAGCTGATCATCAAGCTCGCCTGCGACGTCGCCAAGGCGGTGAACGACGATCCCGAGGTCGCGGACCGGCTGAAGGTGGTGTTCCTCCCGAACTATTCGGTGAGCCTCGCCGAATCGATCATCCCGGCCGCCGACCTGTCGGAGCAGATCTCCACCGCCGGCATGGAGGCGTCGGGCACCGGCAACATGAAGTTCGCCCTCAACGGCGCGCTCACGGTGGGCACCCTCGACGGCGCCAACATCGAGATCCGCGACCATGTCGGGGCGGACAACATCTTCATCTTCGGCCTGGAGGCCGACGGCGTCCGCGCCCGGCAGGCCGAGCCGGACTACGCGGCTCGGGCGATCCAGGCCTCGCCGCGGCTGGCCGCCGCCCTCGACATGATCGCCTCGGGACGGTTCTCGCCGGAGGAGCCCGGCCGGTTCCGGCCGCTCACCGACGACCTGCGCCGGCGCGACCAGTACCTGCTCACCGCCGACTTCGACGATTACTGGCGGGTGCAGCGCGCCATCGACGCCGCGTGGCGCGACCCGCGCGGCTGGTGGGCGAAGGCGATCCGCAACACCGCCCGCATGGCGTGGTTCTCCTCCGACCGGGCGATGCGCGAATATGCCGCGGAGATCTGGCGGGTCCGGCTGGGCTGAGCCCGGTCGTCCGGCTTCGCGAGCCCCACGCGGGGGTGGGGCCGGTTCTCAGGCGGCGCGAACGCCGACCAGGAAGCGGCCCACCTCCGCGGAGAGCCGCTCGGACTGGCGCGACAGGGCGGTGGCGGCCGTGAGCACGTGATCGGCCGCCACCCCGGTCCGCTCCGAGGCCTCGGCCACCCCGGCGATGGTCCCGGTCACCTCCGTGGCGCCCCGGTTCGCCTGCGCGATGGTGCGCACGATCTCCTGCGTCGCCGCGCCCTGATCCTCCACGGCCGACGCGATCGCGACCGCGACCCCGTTGATCGCACGGATCCGCGCGCCGATCGTGCCGATCGCGCCGACCGCGGCGCCGGTCACGCCCTGGATCCGGCCGATCTGCGCGGCGATCCCGTCGGTCGCCCGGGCGGTCTTCTCGGCGAGGTCCTTCACCTCCCCCGCCACCACGGCGAAGCCGCGGCCGGCCTCGCCGGCGCGGGCCGCCTCGATGGCGGCGTTCAGCGCCAGCAGGTGGGTCTGACCGGCTATGGACGAGATCAGCCGCACCACGTCGCCGATCTCTGAGGCCGCGGCCTGCAGGTCCGAGACGAGGCCGGCGGTCTGGTCGGCCTCGCCGACCGCCTGCTGGGCGAGGTCGGACGAGCCGCTCGCCTGGCGGCCGATCGCCCGGATGGCGCTGCCGAGCCGCTCGGTCGAGGCCGCGACGGCGTTGATGTCGACGGCGGCCGCCTCCGCGGCCGACGCCACCGCGCCGGACTGGCTGGCCGTCTCCCGGGCGGTATCGGTCATCTGGTGGGCGGTGCCCTCGAGTTCGTTCGCCGAGGTCGAGACGCGGTCCACGATCTTGGCCACCGCCTCCTCGAAGGTCCGGGCCAGGTCCATCATGGCGTCCTTGCGCACCCGGGCGGCTTCGGCCTCCGCGCGGTGCTTGCGCGCGGCTTCCGCGGCGGCGGTGCGGGCCACCATGGACCGGATCGCCTCCACCGCCCGGCCGACCATCCCGATCTCGTCGCCCCGCTGCGCCTCCGCGATCGTGGCCTCGGTATCGCCCCGCGCCATGCGCTGCAGCACGGCGACGAGGCGGTGGAGGGGGCGCGTAACGCCGAGCACCACGATCGCTACCGACAGGCCCAGGGCGGCGAGCAGGCCCGCCAGGGCGGAGCCGATCAGCACCATCCGGGCCTGCCCGGTCTCCCGCCGGGTCGCGGCCTTCGCCTCGCCGAGACGGGCCGCCGCCAGCGCCTCGTATTCCTGGGCCGCCCTGTCGAACCGGACCCGGATGTCGCGCGCTTCGACGAGGCCGACCTGGATCGCCGCGGGCCGATCGTTCCGGAGGGCGAGGTCGTTGGAGCGGTCGAGCCGATCGAAGTAGTCCCGGGCCATCTTGCCGATGGTGCGCTGGATGTCCTGGACCTCCTGTCGCCGCGAGCCCGCAGCCAGCGTCTCGATGCCGTCGGCCACCGCCTTCACGGATTCGTCGTAGCGACTGCGATAGAGGGGGAGATCACTCTCCGGCTGGCCGATGATGATGTTGCGGTTCATGAGCGCGGCGTTGAGAAACCTCTCCCGGACCTGCGCAAATTTTTCCAGCCGAACGAAATAATAATCGACCAGATAATCGTTTCTCTGCTCCATCAGGTCGAAGGCAGATATCGAATAATAAACCAGTACCGCGCTGACCAGCATCATGATCGAGATCGGCGTCGACATCTTCACCGACAACCTCATGTTTCTGAGAAGAAACATCAGCGATCGCCCCCGATTGGAATCGAAAGGCGGTCTAACACGTCGGTTTTGCGTGGATCCACTCTCGGACGGATGAATTTTTACCCAGAAGATCTCGATTGATCTTCGCGACGCGGCGGATTTCCGGATCGACGCGGCGCGTCCGGCAGGCATACGGCGCGCGGATGCCGGTCACCGGGATCCGCAGGGCACGGTGCGGGACGCGCGGCTGCGTGCGGGGAAGGCGCCGACGGCGTCCCCGCCTCCGGATCGCGGCCCGTGCCGCCCGGCTGCCGGATCCTGACCTTCCGGCTCCGGCGCCGGAGGCGTGCGGTTGGCGGCGTGCCGCCCTCCGCCCCGTGCGGGCTGGACTCACGCCCCCCGGAGACGCCTGAGCCKCAGCGCGACGCGGCGCAGGTCGCGCCGGAGCCGGTGGCGCAGGCG